>NZ_CAKVZL010000075.1:0-11297 GCF_934835595.1 Eubacterium sp. AF15-50 | reverse complement strand
TTACATTCCTCTGCATTAAACCATTTTTTTAATATATATGTATAGCCGTCCTCGCTAATGGTAACATAATTTCCCTCATTATTTTCTATTACACAATCACATATAAAACCCTTGTCTTCCATATAGTTGTACAAAATTTTCATTGCCGCCATTTTTTCATTGCTGTTATTGTATTCCTGAAGAATATATTTTTCCTTTTCCACATTACACCCGTAATTTCCCTTTATTCTGTAGGTACTATTTATTTTAAGGTTGTATTGGTCAAATACCGTCAATGCTTTTTCATTCATAAAAAACCTCCTCTTTAAATGGGTAACGTCCCTCCCTATGGTGGAGAACCGGTCATTTAAAGATATGAGGTTTTCTTACTTATTAGAACATTTTTGACGCAATATTAAGGAGTGTTTCTCTTTCATTTAACTGAGGATTGTCTAACACCTTTGCCAAAAGTTCATCTAACACTGTTCCTATTATTTCTCCCTTAGGACAGCCTATTTCAATCAGGTCTTTTCCTGACACAGCCATCTCTGCCTTACATGTACATATGTTATTGTCCATAATGTATTTAAACTGCTGACAGGTATAAAGATATTTATCAAATCCCTTTTTTCTTCCGTAATCGCTTTTTCCCTGAAAATCTGCATATGCCAGTTGGAGATACTGTTCATAAATATCCTTCCCGATTTTATGAACGCTCCATCTTACGGAAGCAGGACTCATTTCCCCGGAAGCAGTTCTGTCATCGTGACATTCAACTAAACGGGTAACAAGCTTTATGGTTTTATTATCCATTTTCAGCCTTTTCATAATTTCAGGTACCATAAGGCTTCCCACCTTGGCATGACCATAAAAATGAACCAGGTTATTATCCTTTTTGTCCATTGTCATGGAATCAGGTTTTCCCACATCATGTAAAAGTGCCGCCCATCTCATAACCTTTGTGTCAGGGACATTTTCCATTACCTTAATGGTATGTTCCCCTACGTTGTACATATGATATGGTGTGTTTTGAGGGCATTCCATCATTCTGTCAAATTCCGGCAAAACCACTTTGGTAATTCCTGCTTTATAGGCTGTAATCAGCTTATCAGGGTGATTAGAAGTAATTAGTTTTTCTAATTCTACCCGGATTCTTTCTGCACTGATATTTTTTAAAGTATCTGACAAATCCTTAGCTGCTGCTAAAGTCTTATCTTCTATATCAAATCCCAGTTGGGCTGAAAATCTTACGGCACGTAAAATTCTAAGGGCATCTTCACCAAATCTCTCTTCTGCCACCCCTACACACTTTATAATCTTTTTTTCTATGTCTCCTATTCCGTCAAAGGCATCCACCAGCCCTACTGTGGGATTATATGCCATGGCATTAATTGTGAAATCTCTTCTTTTTAAATCCTCTATCAGATTAGAGGTAAATTCCACAGTGTCAGGATGTCTGCTGTCATTGTATTCGCCATCAATACGGTATGTGGTTACCTCATACCCCACTCTGCTCATCATTACCGTAACTGTTCCATGCTGTATTCCCGTATCAAGGGTTTTGTTAAATAACGCTTTTACCTGCTGAGGCAGAGCCGACGTTGTAATGTCCCAGTCCTGAGGCTGTCTGCCTAAAATAGTATCCCTTATACAACCACCAACTGCAAATGCCTCATAACCGTTTTTTTCCAAAATAGTTATTATCATTTTTACACTTTTTGGAATCTCTATATTAAAATCTTTTCTTACTTTATAATCATTCATTAATTTCTGTCCTTCTTTTATGTGATGTAAGTTTTAAAAGTATTAATTAAGTCTGTTTACAATGCCTTGTTCATTATATCGAGGGCTTTCTTTAACTTGTCCTCTGACACGGCAGAGTAGTTTATTATGAATTTATGATTAAACTCCTCTAATTTATTATAGCAGTAATCTGAAACACCGGATATATTTATATTATTTTCCCGTAAAACTGCCTTAAAGCTTTCGTCATCTATGTCCTTTTTGATTCCCAAAATAAAATGAAGTCCTGCATTTTCTTCTTCTATGGTAACCTTTTCATAAATATCCGACTGCTTTATGGCACCAATTATTTTGTTTCTGTATTCCCTATAATAATTTCTCATTCTGTTAATGTGCCTCTCGTAGTAACCCTTGGAAATAAAATTTGCCAGTGTGTACTGCTCAAATCCCGACACCGTTCCGGAATAAAATCCCAATTTTTTATGATACAAATCCATTAATTCATCCGGCAGTACCATATAGGCAATTCTAATGGAAGGAGCCAGAGTTTTTGAAAAAGTATTCATATATATAACTCTTGTACTGTCCATTCCCACCATGGTTGGTATCGGCTTTCCCGAAAATCTGAATTCACTGTCATAATCGTCTTCAATAATCAAGCCATTATTTTCCTTTGCCCATTTTAAAAGCATTTGTCTTCTTTGTACCGGCATAACCCTTCCTGTTGGAAAGTGATGTGAAGGCGAAATATGGACTGCTCCTGCACCGCTTCCTGTTAAATTCTCAGGATTTATTCCCATATTATCAATTTTTAAATGGAGACATTTAACTCCGTTACTTTCATAAACCTTTCCGATTTTTTTATATCCCGGATCCTCTAAGGCAATAACCGTGTTGCGACCTAAAAGCTGAACAATAATGCTGTAAAGGTATTCCGTTCCCGCACCTACAATAACATTGTCAGGGTTAATTTCCATTCCTCTAAAATGTGCCAAATGGTCTGCAATGGCATTTCTAAGTTCTGCCACCCCATTAGGAACAGGACTTGTAAGGAAGGAATTTTCCTGGTCTAAAAGGGTCTGCCTCATTATTCTTGACCATGTTGCAAAGGGAAAGTTATCGTACATTATATGATTAGAGTTAAAATTAACCAGCCACTGTTTTTTATGTTCTACGCTTCTTGCCATATTTTTCTTCTTAATATTTTCACCCAGATAATCACCACTTATTCTGCTGGCATAATATCCACGTTTTTCTTTTGTGAAAATATATCCCTCCACAATAAGCTGGGCATAGGCATTTTCCACAGTTATAACACTTATGTTGTGATTTTTTGCCATTTCTCTTTTAGAGGGAAGTTTCTCCCCTGCCTTAATTTTTCCTGACAAAATATCATCCTTTATGCATTTATACAAATATTCGTACAGAGACATTTTCCCTCTGTTTTCAAAATCATAAGTAAGCATTGTTTCCCCCTGTTTTATAATGAAATTTGAGTTATTCTATTTTTTCATCATATTAATAATTACATTTTTAACATTCTGGTATTAAAAAAAAATCATAATATGATATTAACAACAAGACCATTACTGGATTATACTTGAAAAACATGTAATTGTAAATATACGGATTCTTAATTGCCGCTGACCGCAGGGAGGGGGCAATTAAAAATACAAGGAGATTTTTTATGAAACGAGTAATGAGTATTCAGGACATTTCCTGCCTTGGAAAATGTTCTCTTACTGTAGCACTGCCTATAATATCTGCCATGGGTATTGAAACCGCCATTGTACCTATTGCGGTGTTATCTACCCATACTAATTTTGATAATTTTACCTTTAGGGATTTAACTGATGATTTAATTCCAATTAAAAATCACTGGTTAAAAGAAGGTTTTAAATTTGATGCCATTTACACAGGTTATCTTGGTTCAAAGGAACAGGTGGATATTGTATCGGAATATTTTGATGCCTTTAAAACTAAAGACAACTATATAATTGTTGACCCTGCCATGGCTGACAATGGTGAAATGTATTCAGGCTTTACTCCTGATTTTGCTCTTAAAATGACAGCCCTTTGCAGCAAGGCTGATATTATTCTTCCAAACATTACTGAAGCAAGCCTTATTCTTGGAGCCAAATATCCGGGAGAAGACGCCGATGTGGATACCATTAAGTCAATGCTTCTACAATTATCCAAGCTGGGTTCAAAAAATGTTGTTATTACGGGAGTTAAAACTAATCCCGGACAGTTAGGTTTTGTAGGTTATAATTCTAATGAAGACAGCTTCTTTTGCTACTCTACAAAGGAAGTTCCAATTAAATCCCACGGAACAGGGGATGTTTTTGCCAGCACCTTCACTGGTGCATTAATGAACGGCTACTCTATATTTGGAGCTTTAAAAATTGCTGCGGATTTCACTTATAAGTGCATACAAAATAACTATAACGACAAGAATTCCGTGGATTACGGAGTGAATTTTGAGGCAGAAATTCCTTCGCTACTTAGAATGATTGGAAAATAATGTGCAATATTAATTAAAAATGTCGCAAGGCAATACACTTTTTAGTGTATAATCTTGCGACATTTTTACTGTCTGTTATTCACATTAAACTAACTTTGCCAGTTCCTCTGCCTTATCAGTCTTTTCCCAAGGTAAGTCTAAATCATTTCTTCCAAAATGACCATATGCAGCTGTCTGCTTGTAAATAGGTCTGCGAAGGTCTAACATCTTTATAATACCTGCAGGTCTTAAATCAAACTTATCACGAATGATTTCCACTAATTTTTCATCTGAAACCTTTCCTGTTCCAAATGTATCTACCATTACTGATGTAGGATGTGCAACACCAATGGCGTATGATAACTGAATTTCACATTTATCTGCTAATCCTGCTGCCACAATATTTTTTGCAACATATCTTGCTGCATAAGCAGCTGAACGGTCAACCTTTGTACAATCCTTTCCTGAGAAAGCACCACCACCGTGTCTTGCGTATCCACCATAAGTATCAACAATTATTTTACGTCCTGTAAGTCCGCTATCGCCATTTGGTCCGCCTATAACAAAACGTCCTGTTGGATTTATAAAGAATTTTGTATTTTCGTCTACCATATCCTGTGGAAGAATTTCATCAAATACATATTTCTTAATATCTTCATGTATCTGCTCCTGGGTAACTTCCGGATCATGCTGGGTCGATAAAACTACCGCATCTAATCTAAATGGCTTTCCATTTTCATCATATTCTACTGTAACCTGTGTTTTTCCATCAGGTCTTAAGTATGGAAGTGTTCCGTTTTTTCTGACCTCCGTCAGTTTTCTTGCTAACTTATGAGCCAATGAAATAGGATATGGCATTAACTCCTCTGTTTCGTTAGTAGCATATCCAAACATCATTCCCTGGTCACCGGCACCAATTGCATCAATATCCTCATCCGACATTTTGTTTTCCTTAGCTTCAAGAGCCTTATCAACTCCTAATGCAATATCTGCTGACTGTTCATCTAATGCTGTTATAACTCCGCATGTGTCACAGTCAAATCCGTATTTAGCCCTGTCATAACCGATTTCCCTGATAGTATTTCTTACTATTTTTTGTATATCAACATATCCCTTTGTAGTTATTTCACCCATAACCAACACAAGACCTGTTGTAATACTTGTTTCACAGGCTACACGGCTCATAGGGTCCTGACGCATTAATTCATCTAATATGGCATCAGATATCTGGTCACACATTTTGTCAGGATGACCTTCAGTTACTGATTCAGATGTAAACAATCTTTTTTCCATTTACTTCTCCTTTTCTTTGTTTTAAATGCTTTAACTATAGTATCTTACAAATATTTATTTTCTACTTGTGAGAATTTATTTTTCTTTAAACCTTATTTTTATAAAAGAAAAAGTCCACTAAACAGTGGACTTGAATTCAAGGTATCAAATCCTCTTATTGATCAAACTTGTGTCTGCTCAGGTTGGCACCTTCCTGACAAATGTCGGGGTTGCCGTGGCTTCTTCGGTCCTTGTACCTCCACCACTCTGAATAAGAGAAAATATTTATTTGCAATGGTTATATTACTATTATAGCATACATATGTCAAGGAATAAATCCCAAAAACATTAATCTCTGCTGTTTCTAAATTGTACCGGTGTCATTCCGTACTTTTTCTTAAAAAGGCGGTTAAAATGTTCAACATTCTGGTATCCTACTTTTTCTGCAATAGATTCAACAGTCATGTTTCCACCCTTTAAAAGAGTTCTTGCCTTTTTCATTCTGACATTTTTAACTAACTCTCCAAAGGTCTTTCCTGACTTATCCTTAATGTACTTTGATAAATAAGGTTTTGAAAGATGGAACTGATCTGCTAATTCATCTAAAGAAACCGTTAAATAATTTGTATTAATATAATTAATTATTTCAGTCAGTCTCTCGTCCTGGCAGTCTTTTTCACCTAATTCCTTAATAACCTGATTTACGGCTACTGTTAATGCATGGATTGATGATTTAATAATATCCTCGTCTAATCCTACGCCCCAATGCATAGCTCCGTTATAGCTTATTCCTACATAAGAAACAGCCTTTGAAGAAGAACCTCTTGATAATGAATGTTCCTCGTATACTGAAAGTTCGTAGCTAATATTAAAATACTGCTTAAATGCATTACTTACAGCATCTAATCTACCGTTACCTGTACTCTTAACAATTCTTACCCCGTCATTTTGTGCAATGGTAACTTCTGCCATAATGCCGTTTTTCTGCTGGAAATGTACTTCCGGAACAGAGAAAGCTCCTACATCATTTATGTATTTATCTTCAAATATCTGATATACCCAGTCAGGTGATAATTCCTTATGCTCCTTATCTGAAACATGCTTAACTGTATATCCCACTTCTTCTTTCATCTTATCCGGCAAATCCAGTCCGAAGTTCTGCTTCAAAATGTAGCTTACGCCACCTTTTCCTGACTGGCTGTTAATTCTAATAACATCAGAATCATATGTTCTTCCAATATCCACAGGATCAATAGGAATATATGGAACAGTCCACTCATCAGTTTTGCCTGCTGTCCTGCACGCCATACCCTTGGCAATGGCATCCTGATGTGAACCTGAAAAAGCAGTAAATACTAAATCTCCTGCGTATGGCTGACGTGGACCTACCTTCATTCTTGTAAGTCTCTCGTAAACCTTGCTTATTTCATTTAAATTGCTAAAGTCAAGCTTTGGATCAACACCATGAGATAACATATTCATGGCAAGAGTAACTATATCAACATTACCTGTTCTCTCACCGTTTCCAAACAATGTACCTTCAATTCTATCTGCTCCTGCTAATACACTAAGTTCAGCTGTTGCCACACCGCATCCTCTGTCGTTATGTGGATGAACTGATATTGTTACTGCATCACGATATTTTAAATTCTTATGCATATATTCAATCTGGGTTGCAAATACATGCGGCATTGCATTTTCCACTGTAGACGGAAGATTAATAATAACCTTGTTATCCTTTGTTGGTTTCCACACATCTAATACTGCATTACATACGTCTAATGCATAATCCATTTCTGTTCCTGAGAAACTTTCAGGGCTATATTCAAATGAGAAGTTGCCGTCTACTTCCTTTGCTAATTCATCAAGAAGCTTTGCACCGTCTACGGCGATTTTCATTATTTCTTCCTTGCTCTTTTTGAAAACCTGTTCACGCTGTGCCACTGATGTGGAATTGTACAAATGAATAACTGCGTGCTTTGCACCCTTTACAGCTTCAAAAGTTTTCTTAATAATATGCTCTCTTGCCTGAGTTAAAACCTGAACTGTAACATCATCCGGTATCATGTTTCTTTCAATCAGGGCACGCATGAAATTGTACTCTGTTTCTGAAGCAGCCGGGAATCCCACTTCTATTTCCTTAAATCCGATATCCACAAGCATCTGGAAGAACTCCAGTTTTTCTTCGAGACTCATAGGCTCAATTAAAGCCTGATTTCCATCTCTAAGGTCAACACTACACCATATAGGTGCCTTTTCAATGTACTCCTTCTTTACCCAGTCTGTAGTTACTACAGGTGGCATAAAATACTGTCTCTTATACTTCTTGTAGTTCATCATGATAATTATCTCCTTTAATCTTGTTTTAAAAAATATCTATATAAAAGTTTCCAACTTTTAATGCAAAAAAATATCCCTGTGCTCCATCTGTAGGAAGCACAGAGACGTAAGCTTTACTTGCGCGGTACCACTCTGTTTCATGTAATAAATACACACTCTCATAGGATGCATTCACATCCCTTCCTTTTAACGGTGGATTTCCGTCCTGACCTACTTGACGTTTTCAGCCGGAAGCTCCGGGGCGAGTTCATTAACCTGCATCTGATGTCTCGCACCTTCCGACATCTCTCTTGGTACAGCTCATTAATTACTATTCCTCTTCATAGCCTTTGCAATATTTTTAGGATGAACATATATTAACATATGCCTTTTCCTTTGTGTAGTGACAATATTAATCAGTTTTATTGATTTTTTTTATCATCCTACTTTTAATTTAAACTTCTGTTCTTCCCTTTCAGAATCTACTTTTGCGATAGTTGCTCCAAGTCCTGACAACTTTTCATCGAATCTTTCGTATCCTCTCTTAATGTATACAATATCATCTACCGTAGTAAATCCCTCAGCTGCAAGACCCGCAATAACCAATGCTGCTCCTGCCCTAAGATCAGTTGCCTTTACTTTAGCACCCTGAATACTTCCAACTCCGGTAATAATGGCTGTTCTGCCTTCTACCTTAGTTATGGCACCCATTCTGTTTAATTCTGCTACATACTTAAATCTGTTTTCAAAGATACTTTCCGTAACGGTACTTACCCCATTAGCCATAGTAAGCACTGCTGCCATCTGTGGCTGCATATCTGTAGGGAATCCGGGATAAGGAAGTGTCTTTATGTTAGCACATCTGATAAAATCACCGGCTTTAACCTTAACTGAATCATCATATTCTATAATTGTGCATCCCATTTCCATTAATTTAGATGAAATACACTCTAAATGCTTAGGAATAACATTCTTAATTAAAATCTCTCCACCTGTTGCAGCTGCCGCACACATAAATGTGCCTGCTTCAATCTGGTCCGGAATGGTAGAATACACTGTTCCGTGCAATTTTTCAACTCCGTTAATTCTAATCTTATCAGTTCCTGCACCTCTAATGTCGGCACCCATGCTGTTTAACATATTAGCCACGTCAACAATATGCGGTTCCTTTGCCGCATTTTCTATAATAGTCTTACCTTCTGCCATAACAGCTGCCAAAATTATGTTAATGGTAGCTCCAACTGAAGAAACATCAAAGAAAATATTGTTTCCTCTTAATACATCTGCATGTGCATTAAGCATTCCGTGATCCTGGATAACTGTAGCTCCTAATGCCCTGAATCCCTTAAGATGCTGGTCAATAGGTCTCTCTCCTATAACACAGCCTCCCGGAAGAGCCACCTCTGCCTTTCCAAACTTTCCAAGAAGGGCACCAAGAAGATAATAAGAAGCTCTTATTTTTCTCATCTGTTCTTCTTCCACAATACAGGAATTAATGGTTCCACCATTTATAATTACACAATGTCTGTCAACTCTGTTTATCTTTGCCCCAATTGTTTCTATTGCATCTATTAACTGATTGATGTCACTGACATCAGGAATATTTTCTAAAGTTACATCTTCATCGGTCATAATTGCTGCTGCAATCAAAGCCAATGCTGCATTTTTCGCCCCGCTTATATCAACTTCACCATAAAGTGGTGTTCCACCTTTAATAATATATTTTTCCATTATTCACCTCGGGTTTTATGTAAACTCCAAAAATTTACTCAAATAAATAACAGTGTGCCTTAATTCTTGTCAAAATCTGCTTTTTTCACCTATTGATATTTTTATGCACACTTTCATATATTATAACACAATCTCCTACTTTGTAAACAGCTAAAGGCTTTTTATAATTTTAGAATATGCACTAAGCGGGTAAAAGTTACCCACCGTTTCCGGACTTTACATAATTAACGGGATTAACTTTTTTTCCATTAATTATTACTTCAAAATGAAGATGAGGACCGGTACTGTCTCCTGTATTTCCACTTAATCCTATTACCTGTCCCCTTGAAACCTTCTGCCCCTTTTCCACCTTTAATTCCGACATATGGGCATATCTGGTTTCCACCAAATCTCCGTGATTAATTAAAACGTTGTAACCATAGCTTTCACTATAATACGCTAAGGTTACCCTTCCTTCCTTTGCCGCTTTTACCTTTGTTCCCACACATACTCCCCAGTCATGTCCTAAATGCCTTGAGCTTCTTGATATTGTATCCCCAAACTTTGAGGTGGTAATTCCTCCATTTACAGGCATAATAAAAGAAGCCTCAGAGCCTTTTGCCTTTTTCTTAATGGTTTTCTTTTTAGTTACAACTTTTTTTGCCATTTCAGCCTTATCTTTAGCTTCTTTTATTTTTATATTTTGCCCGGCAATGAAACTATAAGCATGTATTTCCATTGCCATCTGGAAAAAAATAATAACTATCATCATTTGTAAGGCAAGGGCTGATACCGCCCAAAACCATCTCTTCTGATTAAATAGATTATTAATAATTTTAATTTTTCATTTCCTCCAATTTTTCAACAATTTTGTTCACAGTTTTCTGTATTGTACTGTTGTGCTCATTTACTATTATATCCGCATATTTTTCATATAACGGTGTTCTTTCATTATATAAATCCTTAAGAGTCTGTCCTTCCTTTAAAACCACCCCACGTTTTTTAAGACTTCCCAGTCTCTTTGACAACTCATTAAGTTCTAATTCCAGATACACAATGGTTCCAATTTTTGCAAAATGTTCCATTGCCTCCTGACCGTAAACTGCACTTCCTCCGGTAGCTATTATCGCCTTTGTTGTGTTAAGGGATTTATTTACGTCATTTTCAATCTCCTTAAATTTCTCTGTACCTTCTTCAGCAATAATATCCTTAAGGAGGCATCCTGTTTTCTCCTGAATAACTAAATCAGAATCAATAAAGCTATAGCCTAATACCTTTGCCAGCACTACTCCTACAGTGCTTTTTCCAACTCCCGGCATACCTATCAATATAATGTTATCACTGCTTTTGCTCATATTTTTCAGCCTCCTGATTCTTATTTTCTCTTTTTGTTTTTTCTCACTGAGAATCCAAATCTTCCCAGTTTTTTTCCTACTCCGTAATACTGTCCGTGGGAATAAACCAGCGGTGCTGCCATTGCCAAATCAAACTTTCCTTTAGAATCCATATATTTTTCATCAGCATGAACGCATAAAACCTTTGCCAAAAACATGTCGTGAGTTCCCAGATGTGTAATTTCAAGAACCTCACATTCAATGTTTACCGGACTTTCCTTTATAAGAGGTGCCGCAACATATTTTGCCTCCTCCTTTGTAAGATTCATTGCCTTAAACTTGTCCTCGTCTCTCCCTGACTTTACGCCACAGTAATCTGTAGCCTTGGCAAGTTCCTCTGTAGTAAGATTTATAACAAACTGACCTGTGTGTTTTAT
>NZ_CAKVZL010000074.1:0-11310 GCF_934835595.1 Eubacterium sp. AF15-50 | reverse complement strand
GTTCAAATCCTATCCCCGCAACTCAATGCCCAGTTAGCTCAGTTGGTAGAGCAGAGGACTGAAAATCCTCGTGTCTCTGGTTCGATTCCGGAACTGGGCATTTTTATGTAAAAAAATAAGCAGGAAACACTGATTTATTATGAATCTTGTATTTTCTGTTTTTTTTATGTGATAATGGAAAAAAATATACTTTATGAAGTTTCTAATATATTTTCATTTTTTAGTTAAAGAAATATATTTCCAAAAGTCCAAACTGCTACTACCAAACACAAAACAACTACACTAGTTCTAATTATCAAAAGACTTTTATTATTTAGTGTAGGTTCTATCTTTTTTTTATAAAAATACGAACCTAAAATTAATATGATAAATATTATAGGTATGATTATTCTTAGTAATCCGTTTTTATAAATCAAATCTGTTACCTCTTTTCTAATTTATATACTGTATAAATGTAATGCCTGTGTAGATCGCGTGTAAGCATTACATTTTTTACTGTTTTTGCTTCAGTTTACTATAACACATACATCTGCAATTGCAAATAGTTCAGGGAGGTTTGTCAAATTATTAAGATTTTAAGAAAAAACAAACGTATAGCAATATTAGTTTGATAATGTTCCTAAATCATAGTAGAATAAAGTGAAAACAAAAGTAGCGATTAGTGTTATACAGGTACGGAGAAAAGAATGAAGGAACATCAGGCAAGGGAATATATTTTCGAGGAAAAGGTAAAAAAATTACTGCAGGATAGCAGGTATATATCAATTATAGAGGAGGAGGTTCCGGGGCGTAGCGGATACCATGACATACATGCCTATGGTAGGATAAATGTGCCAACAGCGTTTTTATATCCGGTGCGAATTATATGTCAGTATAAATATTATGCCAAAAACAGGGTAGAGTTAAATCATATAAGGGATTTTGGTGGCATAATGGCTGATATTTCAGAAAAAAATTATACCATAAAAGGCGAAGCAAAAAATATCCCGGATAGGTATACTTATTCGGGGTGCTTTTTTAGTGCCACGGCTTTTTCAAGAGATGCACAGGAATATGCATGGGCTCACAACATATTTATGGTGTCTTTAGAGCGAATAGGAGTTATGCAACCTATACTTAAAAAAATTGATAATTTCGTGGCAGGGTTAAGCGAATCTACCATAAATAATATTACAAAACAGGAATTGTTAGAGGGGTACGAAAGAGAGGTAGAGGAAGAATCAGTTATGCCGGAGGCGGTAATTGGAATTGTAAACGGAGTATATCCGGTAATGATTATGGGAAAAAAGGATTGGCTTAAGCCGGTTTTGGAGGAAGCGGAAAATTCAGAGATAGGCAAGGTATACATTGACAGTGTTTACCGAAGTGAAAACCAGTTTGAGGCAAATTTTGAGCTTAATTTTATGGAGAGCAGTGGAGAGTTTTCAGTGCCTGTGGCGGTTTTGGAGAAGCTTATGGAAAGGGAAGATAACAACACAAGAGATCATGTGGTGTTTAACGTGGATATTCCATATGTTACAAAAAAAGGACGTAAAATATTTATATCAATGGAAGTTTTTGTGGAAGGATTTAACAGGGGCGATTATACAAATAAGCAAATAAGCTTTTTTCAGCTATAAGGTATAGTTACTTATAAAAAGGAATAGAAAATGAGTCATATATTGTACGATAAATTAATAGAATACGGAAAAAATGGCAAATATCCCTTTCATATGCCGGGACATAAGCGAAATGACAGCATGCTTTCAGGAATGGATCCCTTCGATATTGATATTACTGAAATAGCGGATTTTGATAATCTCCATCATCCTCAGGGCATTATAAAAGAGGCAATGGATAGGGCAGCGTCCTACTATGGAACAGATAGAACATGGTTTTTAATTAATGGAAGTTCCTGTGGAATTTTAGCTGCCATAAATGCAGTGACAGATATTGGGGATAAAATAATAATAGGAAGAAATTGTCATAAAGCGGTGTATAACGCCATGACAATTAGAAATCTTAAAGGAGAATATTTTTATCCGGAATATGTTAGTGAACTGGGAATAAACGGAGGATATAATCCTGAAATATTAGAAAAACTGCTAAGGGAGAACAAAGACACAAAGGCAGTGGTTATAACATCCCCCACCTACGATGGGATAGTATCTGATATTGAAAAAATAGCAGAAATTACCCATAAATACGGGGCGGTGTTAATTGTTGATGAGGCTCATGGAGCACATTTTAGAATAAGTGATAAGCTTCCGACACCGGCGTACAAATTAGGGGCAGACCTGGTTATAGAAAGTGTTCACAAAACATTGCCGTCCATGACACAGACAGCGGTTTTGCACAAATGTGGCAACAGGGTAAAAGAAGAAGAAGTGGAGAAAACTCTGGGAATTTACCAGTCATCAAGCCCTTCATATGTGCTTATGGCATCTATTGACAGGTGTATTGATGTTATTGAAAATTATGGTGATAACTTCATGGGAAAATTGTTAATAGCCCTTAATAATTTCAGAAGCAATGTTAATAAATTAAAAAGCTTTTATGTGCCGGGAAAGGAAATTGTAGGAAAGTTTTCCGTATATGATATGGATCCTACAAAGCTGGTAATATGCATAAAAGCACAGGCAGGGGATGGTAAATGGCTTTCAGATATATTAAGGAAACACTATGGATTTGAAATGGAAATGGAAGCACCGGAATATGTTCTGGGAATTACAGGTATATGTGATGATTTAAGCCAGATACAAAGACTTTATGAAAGTTTGAAAGAAATAGACAGCAGTATTAGTTATAAGGAAAAGACCTGTGACGCAGCAGAATTTGAACTTACAAGAAATGACAGGGCAATGTCTGTTTATGAGGCACAGAAATCAGAAAGTGTACCGGTTAAAATAGAAGAGGCACAGGGAAAAGTTTCAGGGGAGTTTCTTTATTTATACCCACCGGGAATCCCTCTTTTAGTGCCGGGGGAAGTTATTTCCCATAAATTAATTAGTCAGGTAAAAGAATTTAAGAAAATGAATATGAACATTAACGGATTAGCGGATATGGAAAATAAATACATTAAGGTTATTAAATAGATTAAGAGGAAGTAAAATGGCAAAGATTTTTTTTGTGTTGGGAAAAAGCTGTAGCGGGAAGGATACAATTTTTAAAAAGTTAAAGGAAGACAGGGAATTAAATTTAAATACTGTAACAGGTTACACCACAAGACCCATGAGAGAAGGGGAAATTAACGGTGTGGAGTATTTTTTTGTAAATAATGAGGAACTTGAGGCTTTAAAAAATCAGGGAAAAGTAATAGAGTGCAGGGATTACAACACTGTTTACGGAGTTTGGAGTTATTTTACGGTGGATGACGGACAGATTAATCTTGAAAAAGGAAATTATTTGTACATAGGAACACTGGAATCCTATGAGCAGATGGTTAGATACTACGGAAAAGAGGTAGTTGTTCCTATTTATGTGGAAGTGGAAACAGGAGAAAGGCTGACAAGAGCCGTAAATAGGGAGAGACAGCAGGAAAATCCTAAATATACAGAGCTTTGCAGAAGATTTCTGGCAGATGAAGAAGATTTTTGCGAGGAAAATATAAAAAAAGCGGGAATCAAAAAGAGATATGAAAATAACAGTCTGGAAAGATGCATAGAAGAGATAGTTGAAGATATTCGTGATTTTATGGTATTATAAAAGGTGGGTTTGTGTCAGATAATATTTAGCTCAAACCTTAATGTGCAAATTCATTTTTAAGATAGGAGCGAAATATGGAGTCAGGAAGGATTCTTGGACAAAACCATATAATTAAACATTTTGAAAATGCCATAAAAATGGGAAAAATATCCCATGCCTATATTATAAATGGTGAGGCAGGTTCAGGAAAAATGAAACTGGCAGTTCATTTTGCCAAGGCACTTCAATGTGAAGCAAATAATCCTGATGCATCTGATGGAAATATGCAGTTTGATTTTGGAGAAGGCACAGGGGAAAAGAAGGAAATTACCGGAGTTGCCTGTGGACATTGTAAATCCTGTCACCAGACAGATTCGGGAAACCAGCCGGACATAAAATATGTAACTCACGAGAAATCAGGTATAGGCGTAGATGAAATAAGAGACCAGATTAACAATGATATTGATATAAAGCCCTATAGCAGCAGATACAAAATTTATATTGTTCCTGATAGTGAAAAAATGACGGTGCAGGCGCAAAATGCCCTGTTAAAAACCATTGAGGAGCCACCGGAATATGCAATAATTATTTTGCTGACAACTAATGCAGATATGTTTCTTCAAACAATATTGTCAAGATGTGTACTGCTAAACATAAGGCCGGTAAAGGAAGAGACCATTAGAAATCAGTTAATGTCTGAGTATGGCATTGGAAATTATGAGGCTAATGTGGCAGCGGTTTTTGCCAATGGTAATCCGGGAAAAGCCATAAAGCTGGCTACATCTGAGGATTTTAAGGAATTAAAGCAGCAGGTGGTAGGCACACTTCTTTCTTTAGAGAAAGGCGGAATGGACATTATAACCCAGAGGGTTAAGGAAGCAGGCAGTTTTAAAAATCAGATAGATGATTATTTCGGGCTAATGCAAACGTGGTTCAGGGATGTACTTTTGTACAAGGCTACGGGAGATACGGAAAAACTTATTTTTCAGGATGATTATCACGAAATTGTGGAAATGTCAGAAAAAATATCATATTTTCATATAAATATTATTTTAAAATCAATAGACCAGGCATGGAACAGAATTAAATCAAATGTTAATTTTGATATTACCATGGAGGTATTGTTTTTATCGATAAAAGAAAGGATAAAAAAATGATAAAAGTTATTGGAGTCAGATTTAGACAGGCAGGAAAAATTTACAATTTTGACCCGGCAGAGTTGGAAATAAAAAAAGGAGACCATGTTATAGTGGAAACGGCAAGAGGCATAGAGTATGGCTATGTTGTTTTTGGCGTAAAGGAGGAAAAGGAAGAAGATGTGGTTATGCCTTTAAAAACTGTTATAAGGGTGGCAACACCGGAGGACGACCAAAAGGCACAGGAAAATATTGAGAAGGGCAAAAAGGCATTCAAAATATGTAAGGAAAAAATTGCAAAGCACGGCCTTGAAATGAAATTAATAGATTCAGAGTATACTTTTGACAACAATAAAGTTTTATTTTATTTCACAGCTGACGGAAGAATTGACTTTAGAGAGTTAGTAAAGGATTTAGCTTCGGTTTTTAAAACAAGAATTGAGTTAAGACAGGTGGGAGTGAGAGATGAGGCAAAAATGTTAGGCGGCATAGGAATGTGTGGAAGACCACTGTGCTGCAATACTTATTTGTCAGAGTTTATACCTGTTTCAATTAAGATGGCTAAGGAGCAGAATTTGTCACTTAATCCCACAAAGATTTCCGGAATATGCGGAAGACTTATGTGCTGTCTTAAAAACGAGCAGGAGGCTTATGAACACTTAAATTCTAACCTTCCAAATGTGGGAGAAACTGTTAAAACCTTTGACGGATTTAAAGGGGAGGTTACAAGTGTCAACGTTTTAAGACAGAAGGTTAAAATTGTTATTGAACAAAATGATGAGAGAGAAATCAGGGAGTATTCTGTAAACGAGCTTAAGTTTAAGCCTAAGAAAAAGAAGTTTGATTTGGCAGCAGATGAACTTAAGGAACTTAAAGGACTTGAGGATACAGAAAGTTCAAAATTGGACTAATGGGAATAAATTTATGGAACTAAAAGGAAATGAACGCATTGTGGACTTAGAGCGAAACGGCTATTGTATAATTCAGGACAGGGAAAGATTCTGTTTTGGCATTGATGCTGTTTTACTTACCGGATTTGCCGCAGTAAAAAAAGGGGAAAAGGTGCTGGATTTAGGAACGGGAACAGGCATTATTCCTATACTTTTAGAGGCAAAGACAGAAGGAATGCATTTTACCGGTCTGGAAATTCAGGAAGAAAGTGCGGACATGGCAAGGCGAAGCGTTATGCTTAATAATATTGCAGATAAAATCGATGTGGTAACCGGGGACATAAAGGAAGCGGGAGAGATTTTTGGAAAAGCATCCTTTGACGTGGTGACTACTAATCCACCATATATGACAGAAAATCACGGACTTAAAAATCCTGAAGAGCCAAAGGCAATAGCAAGACATGAAATTAAATGTACCTTAGAGGATGTTGTCAGGGAAAGTGCTAAGGTTTTAAAGCCCGGTGGAAGATTTTATATGGTTCACAGGCCCAGAAGGTTAGTGGACATTATTGAGATTATGAGAAAATATAGAATTGAGCCTAAGCGTATAAGAATGGTACATCCTTTTTCAGACAGAGAAGCCAATATGGTTTTAATTGAGGGAAGAAGGGGAGAGAGACCTATGATGAAGGTGGAGCCTCCTATTGTTGTTTATAAGGAACAAGGCGTGTATTCTGATGAAATCCATGAGATATATGGTTTTTAATGTTTTAAGTAAGGAAGAAAAATGGCAGGAAAATTATATTTGTGTGCTACACCAATAGGAAATTTAGAAGATATTACTTACAGGGTGGTAAGAACCCTTAAGGAAGTGGATATTATTGGTGCGGAGGATACCAGAAACAGCATAAAGTTATTAAATCATTTTGATATAAAAACACCTATGACCAGCTATCATGAATTTAATAAATATGATAAGGCAAAGGTTTTGGTGCAGGAAATGTTAGATGGAAAAAATGTGGCATTAATAACTGATGCAGGAACGCCGGGAATATCAGACCCGGGAGAGGAACTTGTAAGACAGTGCTATGAGGCAGGGGTGGAAGTAACTTCACTTCCCGGTGCGGCAGCATGTATTACAGCTCTTACCATGTCAGGGCAGAAAACAAGGAGATTTTGTTTTGAGGCATTTTTGCCAAAGGATAAAAAGGAAAAATCAAGAGTTTTGGAGAGCCTTAAGGAGGAAACCAGAACTATTATTATATATGAAGCACCTCACAGATTACTTAAGACTTTAAAGGAATTAATGGATGTATTAGGTGACAGACCACTTACGGTATGCAGGGAACTGACAAAAAAGTATGAGGAAGCTTTTCAGACAACTTTCTCAGAATTAATAGAGAAATATTCCAATACAGATATAAAGGGAGAGTTTGTTTTAGTAATTGCAGGAAAACCTGAAGAGGAATTAATAGAAGAAAAGCGCAGGCAGTGGGAAAAAATGAGTGTTCAGGAGCATGTTGAATATTATGTAAACCAAGGCCGGGACAAAAAAGAAGCCATGAAGCTTGCGGCAAAGGATAGAGGCGTGTCTAAGAGAGACATTTATAATGAATGTAACAGATAGGATAAGGAGTAGTTTATGAACAAATGGGCAAGGAAGTTTGTTGCGGGAATTTTAGCAGCAGCTATGATTTTATCAGTTTACACACCGGGATATGTAAAAGGTGCAGAGGAAGAAAATCTGGGAACAGTTACCTTTGACATAGAAAGAATGACTATTGGTCAGGGCTTTTACATGGAGCCTGTTAAGGTGGAAATAAAGGCAGGAGATAATGTAAAGACGATTTTTAAAAGAGCCCTTAAGGATATGGGAGGAACTTATACAGCTACAGGGGTAAAGACTTTTTATCTTAAGACCATAAATAATGCAGATGCAGGAACGGTGAATATTCCAAAAGAAATTTCAGCCATGCCTGATTACTCATATACATATGTGGGAAGTGACGGTGAGGAGCATAGCGTTTCTTATAAGGCACCTACAAGTAGTGTAAATATAGGAAATCAGTTGGAAAATAATGCATTAGGTGAATATTCATATGGCGAAATGGCGGGATGGATGTTTACCATCAACAATGAGCCGGCAAGTGAATCAGTTAATTACATACCTGTAAAAGATGGAGATGTTATACGACTTCAGTTTTCAGTTTATGGTTATGGAGCTGATTTAGGATATGATACGGAAAGCTACACCGGTATTCCTAAACTCCAGATGGCTAACAGGGATGCACTTTTAAAGGAAGTGGCGGAAACTAACGAAAAGAAAGATTACTGGATGGCATATCCAAATGTTAAATCAGCATATGATAAGGCGTTTCAGGTAGCAAAGGAGTACAATCCTACACAAAAGAATGTGGATAATGCTTTGGCAGCATTGCAGGGAGCAAAGAAGAAACCCACATATCCTACAGTGAAAACCGCTTCCATAAAAACAGTTAAAAATGTTAGAAAGTACAAGGCTAAAATTTATGTAAACCAAGCATCAGGAGCAACAGGATATCAGTACAAATATTCCGTAAGCAAAAGTTTTAAAAAATCAGTAGTAAAGACCACATCAAAAACATATATAACAACAAAGAAATTAAAGAAAAAACAGGTATGCTATGTGAAAGTCCGTGGTTACAGAGTGGTTAACGGAGTTCGTATATATGGCAAATGGAGTAAGGTTAAAACCGTAAGGATAAAGAAATAATCAGCTATTTAAGTTACAAAATGAAGGAGTTATACAAATATGAAAAAAAGGATTGTCTGTGTAATAATGATATTATTGCTAATAAGTACAGTACCTGTATGTGGGGCAACTGCATTAACAAAGGCCCAGACAGATAAGTATTTGTATGACATTTCATATTATGAGCAATATAATATAACAAAACCTTCCTATGGAAGTGTAGGCGGGGAATGGATGGTAATGGGGCTTGCCAGATATGGAGCCGTTACCCGGGAAACTCTTTCTACATACAAAAGCAATTTAAAGGCATATGTGAAATCCTGTAACGGACAGTTATCTTCCAGAAAATATACGGAGTATGCAAGGGTTGTTATTGCACTAACAGCTATAGAGGAAAATCCGGAAAATTTTGCAGGATATAATCTCGTAAGACCATTAGCTGAATATGACAGGCTTATTAGTCAGGGATTAAATGGTATTATTTATGGATTAATTGCCCTTGATTGTGGAAATTATGATATTCCAAAGCCTGAGAAAAATTACACCGGAGAGGTTACAACAAGGGAAAAGCTGGTTAAGACTATTTTAAACAACCAAAAATCCGATGGAGGCTGGAATTTTAGTGGCACAAAAGCTGACACAGATATGACAGCTATGGCAATTCAGGCACTAGCTCCATATATGAGTGAAGAAAGGGTAAAAAAAGCTGTGGACAAGGCAGTGGACTGCCTTGGAGAATTGCAGCAAAGTGATGGAGGATATGCTACATCTAATGTTAAAAACTGTGAAAGTACGGCACAGGTTTTAACGGCAATTTCCACAATAAATGTAAGTGTAAAGGATTCAAGGTTTATAAAAAACGGAAATTCCGTAATAGATGGTTTAATGAAATATTATAAAAATGGTGGATTTAGTCATGCTCAGGGAGGAATGATAAATCAGATGTCCACGGAACAGGCGATGTATGCTTTAACTGCCTATTATAGAAATATTTCAGGAATGAACAGACTTTTTGATATGTCTGACGGAATTACCTACAAAAGCATTGAAATAAAAAAAGCAGATAATTCAAGGGAAAATATCGAAAATAAAAATAACAAAAATAACAGGTCAGGAAACAAAAATTCAAAAAGTTCTAAAACCGTGAAAAAAATAAACAATACAACAACCTATTATCAGGAAAAAACGTTGCCGGAAACAACAACAATTAAAAAGTCAAAGAAAAAAGGAAAAAAAACTGTGGAAAATGAAACCATAGTAGAAACTGAAATTGAAACGAAAAAAGATGGAGAAACGATAGTTGTTACTAAAATAGTTGAGGAAACAACGGAAAACAGTAGTAGTGAGGAAAAACAAAAGAATAATAATGGAATAATTATTTTGCTGGGAGCCATAGTTATAGTGGCAGCAGGAACGGTAATAATTATAAAAAAAGAAAAAGTAGCTAAAAGCCATAAGTAGTGGTTTTTAGCTACTTTTTGTTATGATAACTTAATAACATTATTGGCAAATTCAGCCCAGTATTCGGAAACTTTGCCTATAAACTTAACTTCGTCAAAGTCGGAATTGCCAAGGGTACGTCTTACCTCACGGGTAAAGAAACTGTCATCTCTCTTAAGCTCATAAGGAAGCCTGTGCCATTCTAAAACACGTATTTTAGTGGCAAGGGCATTAAAGTATTCACGGTTATATGTATCCTTAAATGCCGTAACTAAAATAGTTATGTCATTATCGAAAAAGTTTACATTATCAAGATATTCATTTAACTGGTCATAAAAAGTTTTGCCATTGGTGTCAATATCCACAATAACAAGAGTCTGCTTTTTGTAATTTTTTAGGGTATTAACAGCAATTGGCGTATTTTTGTTTCGCAGTATGGTATTTACAATACGCTGACAGCTTTCACCATCTTCACCTTCTAAGGACTTTTTCATTAATTCATAATAATTTTCTCCGTAATATTCCATGTACTGCTCAGGATCATTGCAAATGGCAGTAAGGGAAGCAGCTATTAAATCCACATCGGATGTTGCATATCCCGGAAGCTTCTTTGCAGGAATGTAAAGTCCACGACTTTTCCTGTAATCCTTGTAGTCAGGAAGATAGAAAAGTATAGGTCGCTGTGTAATTAAAAAATCATAAAAAATTGCAGAATAATCTGTAACTAAAACATCTGTAACAGTAAGAAGTTCACTGGTATCAATTGTAAAAGGAACTAAAAACTTACTTAAATCAGGGTCTTTTGCCAATGCTTCGTACAAATAATAGTGAACCCTGAGACAAATCTGATACCGGGTTTCATCAATGGCGCCGGACATTTTTGAAATGGCATCTTTAATGCCATCTAAATTAAAGTCAACGGAATTAACATTTCCACGCCATGTAGGAGCATATAAAATGATTTTTTTATTAGTGTCAAAACCGCAATTCTCCAACCGCTTATACACAACTGCGGTATTGGAATTTAAAATAGTATCGATTCTGGGATATCCTAATTCAAGAATCTTTCCCTGAAAAATTCCCTCTAACATAAAGGCATGCTTGTACAATGTGTCTGTCATAAAACGGTTGGCAGACAACAGATAATCAGCCATAAGGAAGTTGCGGACTAAATCCTTGCTGTTTTCCACAGGCTGGGAATGATTATCATAGCCTACGTGCTTAAAAGGAATGCCACAACATGTATTTATGTAAACCTGATCAACTCTTTTTTCAAAGAAATAATCAAAGTAAGAGTTGGTTATTAAATATTTACATGTGGCTAAATATTTGTAGTAATCATCAGAGCCTTTCTGAACAATAATAACATTGGAATATTCAGAATATTCCTTTAAATTATCACCGGTTTTTTCAATGTCAGCCACAGCCCACACATGGGTATACTGACTGG
>NZ_CAKVZL010000073.1:0-11327 GCF_934835595.1 Eubacterium sp. AF15-50 | reverse complement strand
CATCATATCTCCACGTCTGATAAGCTCCGGACGTAATTTATTTACCAAAAGATATATAGGCTCAATTCCATCTTTTTCCAAAAGTCCGATAATACGGTCTGCATCCCTTATGGATGAAACCTCCGGGGTAGTAACTACAATAGCCTTTGTAGCGCCTGCTATGGCATTCTTAAAGCCCTGTTCAATTCCTGCGGGGCAGTCGATAATAACATAGTCAAACTCTTCCTTTAAACAGGCTGTAAGCTCTATCATCTGCTCCCTTGTAACTGCATCCTTGTCCCTTGACTGGGCACTGGGCAGCAGATAAAGATTACTATGTTTTCTGTCCTTTATTATTGCCTGTTTCAGCCTGCAATTGCCTTCAATAACGTCTACGAGATTGTATACAATGTAATTTTCAAGTCCCATAACAACATCTAGATTTCTAAGTCCAATGTCTGTATCAATGGCTAAAACACTGTTTCCCATTTTTGCCAGGGCAATACTTAAATTTGCGGTAATTGTTGTTTTTCCAACACCGCCTTTACCTGATGTAACAACTATTACTTCTCCCATTTCTTCCTCCTAAAATAAAATAATATACTATCTTTTGTATTTTATTCAGGAGTCATAACCTAGGCTTTTAATCCTGGGTTACATTATTAGAATCATCCTTTTTAACATTCTTCTTAACATCCTTATCAGTAATTTCACCATAATAATACTGAATAACGTTCTTTGCAAGCTCTGCAGAGTCATGGGATGAGTTACCAAAAGGAATAACAACAGATGTTGCTATTTTCGGATTATCATATGGAGCATATGCAACAAACAAAGCATGGGAATTACGCTTCTTGTTTTCCTGCGCCGTACCTGACTTACCTGCAATATTAATTTTTGTATCTTTAAAATATTTATAAACAGTACCTTCAGTAATAACTTCACGCATTCCTGTATGAATTGCGTCCCATGTACTACCAGAAGCATCTACTGTATTTGTAAGCTTTGACTTCTTTTTAAGGACGGTTTTACCTTTAGATGAAACCACCTTGTCTAACAATGTAAGAGAGTAATTCTTTCCACCATTAGCAATTGTTGAAACATATCTTGCCAGCTGCACCGGTGTATAAGCATTACTACCCTGTCCGATAGCTGAATGGACAGCACTTTCCGTTGAAAAATGCGGATCTCTTTCAGTAATTTCCACACCTGACTTCATATCAAGTCCTAAAACCTTGGCATATTTTTCTATTTTACTAAGACCTAAGGCACTATCATAGTTACCCTTACTGTTAGTTCCCAATCTGTATCCCATTTCATAGAAGAAATAGTTACATGACTGCGCCAGTGCCTGCATAACATTTATACTACCGTGAGTTGCACCGCCACCTGAGGTAAATATCCAACATTTAGGTGATGGAGTGATTTTCTTAAACTCACCTTCATCCACAACAGTATCGCCCTGAGAAATAATCCCTTCTTCCATGGCTGTCATTGTTGTACACATTTTAAATGTTGAACCCGGTGCGGAGGCTCCCTGGGTTGCACGGTTATAAAGAGGTTCTGACTGATCATCTACTAACTTAGCCCAATAATCAGAATCCACTGAACCAGAAAGCATATTGTTATCATAACTTGGATAAGTAACCAATGCCCTAACCTTTCCTGTTGACGGGTCAGTTATTACTACTGAACCGGAACACGGATCTAATGCCAGCTGTGCCGGTGTAATATTTAACTTCTGAATCTGATTTATAATAAATGTATAAGTATAATATGTGTCATATGTTGAAAGTCTGCTGTATGTTGCTTCATCCTTCTTTAAAACTCCCTGATCATATAAAAGCATACATACTTCGCTGCCGGAAATAGTTCCGTCAAATATGCGATAATATACAACTTCCTTACCAAAGGACGTATTTTTCCTTAAATCAGAAATAATATACTTTGTAATTAAATCATAAGTCTCCTCTGTTGATAAATAAGAATCCTTTACATCTAAATTATCAAGACTAATCCAGTTTTGTTTAATTGCATATCTTATAAACTCATTCATGCTGATTTTTCCGTCAACATATTTATTGTAGGTTTCGTCTTTTGTGTCAATAACAGATGTGAGAAGTATTCCGTCATTCTTTAATAAATCATATATATAATCGTAATACTTCTGATATTCCTTACTTAAATCATTATAAACCTTGCCATTTTTTGAGCTTAACTGCTGTTTTAATTCTGCAACAGCCACTTTAACACTGTCCTTATATTTACTGTAAACCCTGTTCTCATTAGGTGTACTTTTCTTTGCTAAATGCTTAATACTTACAACATTATTAGTCATTAACTGGGCATAAACCTTCTTAACTGAAATGTTGTGTATTTTTTCGTCAGTTTCCTGATCTTCATCTATGTCATAATTTTGAATTTCTGATATAAGGATAGATGCTATCCTTTTTTCAAGCATAGTATAAACAGCTTTCTGAAGTTTAGAATCAATGGTAAGATATACATCTTTTCCTGCTTTTGAATCTTTCTTAGAAATAGTGCTAAGTTTCTTACCTGTATTATCTACAAATATTTTTTCTTCGCCATGTTTTCCCTGAAGATACTTTTCAAAAGAAGATTCGATTCCTGCCTTTCCCACAATATCACTGGAAGTATATGTTTTACCTTTTTTATCATATTCTTCAATCTGTGTATCGGAAATAGTTCCTGTGTATCCTAAAATTGGTGCAAAATATTCACTGTCATTGTATTTTCTTACAGTTTTTTCTTCTACCATAACACCTGTTAAATCTGCCTCATTTTCATAAATGGCAGCAACAGTTTTTTCATTAATGTCCTTTGCAATGGTTACACCAACATACTTCTGATAAGAATTGGCAAAAACATTGTATCTGATGGACAAAATCTTAAGAAGCATTTCGTCATCAACATCTAACTTAACCTCAAAGAATACATTTTTAAGGTGAGAAATAAGTTCCCCTGCAGATGCATTGGAAAAATCCCTATCCTTATATTTCATCTTTTCTCCGAATATATTTTTAAGAAAAAGCTTCTTTGCAGCATCTGAAGAGAAATTCTCTTTCCACTTTCCATCCTGATCTAAGATTATAGGGAAATCCACAATAACCTTATCGCCATACTTTTCTATAACATTAATTGCCTTGTAAACAATGTCATTCATAAGCTGGTTCTTTTCATTAGAACTGTCAAGCTTATCTTCCATTCTTACCGTATATGCTAATTCATCATAAGCTAAAACTTTTCCGTTAACATCATATATCTTTCCACGGGTTCCCTGAGTGTAAACAGTTCTCTCCGCCTGCTGGATATATGTACTCATATAGTAATTTTCATTTACAATCTGTAAATCAAATACTCTGTACAGCAAAGTTGAAAACAAAGCGATAATGATTAAACTTACAATGAATATTCTTGATTTAATTATTTTAGATACCGTATATAAAAAATCACCTATCAAAACTTAATTTATTCTCCTGTTTTTGTGTTAATACTTTTTCGTTTAATAAATAAAATAGCTTGTAAACTATAAGGGTTACAAATGTGGTAATAATCATTTCCGGAAAGAAAATGTTCCAGAAATAATATGAGAAATCCAACTTGTTTCTCAACAGCAGTCTAAATGTATAACAGCCCATATTGTATGCAAAATCACCGGAAAACACCAGCAATAAAGGCATAAATACGTGGTCACTGTAAAACATTTTCTTAAACAAACCACCGAAAAATCCCACATACATGTATATAAGGGCATATAAACCTATTACATCTCCAAAAAATATGTCTACTAACAGTCCGCAAAACAATCCTGTTACACTTCCGTAATTACAGCCCCTCATAAATCCAAATATGCATGTCGTAATTAAAAGCAGATTTGGAGTTGCCACGCTTCTGTAATTTAACAGTGAAAAAGAACTTTGCAGGGCAAATGACAATGTAATAATTCCACCTGTTATTAATATTTTAATTATTCTATATTTCATAATTATTTCCTACAATACCATTAATTAATCTTTCAATTCCTCTTTAAGTTGCTTAATTACCAAAACTTCACTTATATGTTCAAAATCCACAACAGGTTTCATCTGACCTGACTGGGTAAGCCCACTGGCATCCTTGGATATTTTTGTAAGATACCCTACTAAGATGTTTGGAAGAAACTTATCACTAATTTGTGATGTGACAACCATATCTCCCTCAGCTATTTTTGCATCCTTAGATACCTCTGTGATATTCATAACGTTATCTTCCATAAGTTTTAAATCACCACTGGCAATTCCTGTATCTGAAGTATTGGCAAAGGAAACGCTTACACTACTTTCATCATTAATTATGGACCGTACCTTTGCATAGTTTTTTCCAACATCATAAACAATACCTACAAGACCGCCTCCACTTATAACATTCATATCCACCTGAATACCGTCATCTGAACCTCTGTTAATAATAAAGATGTCAAAAAGATTTCCCGTATCCTTTCCAATGACATTAGCAGCCACTTTTTCATATTGTGAATAATCCTCATCTAGTTTTAAAAGCTCCCTAAGTCTTGTAAGTTCATATTTGTTCTGGGCTAAAAGGCTGTTTTCCTGAGTAAGCTCATCCACCTGTTTTTTTAGCTTGGAATTACTGCTTTTTAACTCTTTTACTGTTTTTAAAAGCTCTTCCTTGTCAGTAATCCATCCGCCAATGTTATTAATTCCTGTTTGAAGAGGAACTACAGCCACACCGGCTACAGCTTTAAAAGGTTTTGAAAAACCTGAAAAAGCAAATGACAAAATAAGGGACGCAATACATACTAACGTCAGAACAAATATTAAAATCTTTGGTTTTACACTAAATTTTGATTGTCTTTTCATTGTTTCATCCTATATATAATAATAAAAATTGTAACTGTAACTGTTAAAATGAGCTTTCTCTTGGCTCATACATAAGTTTCCTGTATCTTGAATCAGACATAATAATTGATATGCCTCTTATAACTGAATCCTCTGCATTTTCAACTGTATTAACCTTAAGATCTGTCTCCTTTGCAATGAGTTTATCTAAATTTTTAATTGAAGAAGATCCTCCTGTAAGGAAAATACCTGTATCTATAATATCTGCTGACAATTCAGGCGGTGTTCTCTCTAAAAGATTCTTAATGGAATCTGTAATATCATCAAAGAACTGCTTAATTGCCTCATATATGGTGTCCTTAGAAACTCCACGTTCAGAAGGAAGACCAGTAATAACATTTCTTCCATAAACATATAAAATGTCATCACCCTCCTCTTCATTATCTTCATCATACATGGCATCTGATAATGTTTTCTTAATCTGTTCGGCAGTTTTTAAACCAATTAAAATATTGTATTTACGCTTTACCACATCACAAATCATCTGATCAAGTCTGTTGCCACCTAATTTTATAATTCGGCTTACAACAATTCCACCTAATGAAATAACTGATATTTCCGTAGTGTCAGCTCCAATATTAATAATCATGTTACCTCTGGAACTGGTCATGTCAATACCAAGACCTACGGCATCTGCTATAGGCTTCTCCACTATTTTGATTTCTCTTGCCTTTATGTCTGATTTGGCAACAACATCATAGAAAGCTCTTTTTTCAACTTCCGTAATATCTGCCGGAACAGCTATACAGAATCTTCCCATTTTGCTGCCTCTAGGTCCTGTCATTTTCTTATAAAACTGTTCAAAAAGCATTTTCATGCTTTTCAAATCGGCTATAACCCCGTATTTAATAGGGAAAATAACCTGAATATTTTCAGGTGCCTTCTCATACATTTTATAGGCTTCATCGCCAATTTCAAATAAAATGTCCTTATTCTTAATGGCAATAATATTTTTTTCATTTAAAGTGGTTCTAGTAATTCCATTATATATTTTTATATTACTTGTACCAAAATCAATACCAAAAACACTACGACTCATAGTATATCCCTTCAAGTTGAATTTCTATATAACTTTCAATTCCCTTAAACTTGAGAATTTATTATCTCCAATAATGATATGGTCTAAAA
Source organism: Eubacterium sp. AF15-50 (assembly GCF_934835595.1). NCBI lineage: Bacteria > Bacillati > Bacillota > Clostridia > Eubacteriales > Eubacteriaceae > Eubacterium > Eubacterium sp. AF15-50. The sequence goes on along the minus strand of NZ_CAKVZL010000073.1, from coordinate 5,301 downwards.
GCCTTATTCCTACCATATCGCCTGCTTCTTTTATCTTTTTTGTACTTCTAATATCATCCCTGCTGGGTGTAGGTTCACCGCTGGGATGATTATGCACCAGCACAATATTTACTGCATTACATTTTAGTGCTTCCACAAAAATTTCCCGCTGGGAAATCATGGACCTGTCAATGGTTCCCTTTGTAATCTCCTTACTTTTAATCAGCTTACATTTAGTATCAAGAAACATAACATGTAAAGTTTCCTGTTCTAAATGTCTTAGCCTTTCCATGTAATATCCGGCGATTTTCTTCGGTGAATCATACTTCACATTATCCACAAAAGGCATTGACGCAATTCTCTTTGCCAGTTCACCAATACATAAAATCTGAACTGCCTTTACCATTCCCACACCTTTAATGTGTAAAAGCTCTTCCTTTGTAGTATGCATTATTTTCAGGAGATTAGTACCATCTCCCTGCTGCGTAATAATTTCTTTTGCCAAATCATATGCACTGCTTCCCTTAACTCCCGTCCTTAAAACAACAGACAAAAGTTCACAGTCTGACAATGTTTCAGGGCCATTTTCAAAACACTTCTCATATGGTCGCTCACTTCTTGGCATATCTTTAATTTTATTCATATCTTCCTTTCTTCATCTCCAGGTACAAAGTAAAATATAAATAAATTTAGAACTCAAAGCATATGATATTGTAACACAATAAAAATTATGTGTATACGTTTTTTACAATAAAAGGCAAATAATAACAAAAACTTATACTAAATGAATTAATTCGTCATCTACCATATTCTGGAATGCCTTAAGTATGCCAAGCTTTGCATGCTGCCATGTAAGGCCACCCTGAAAATACACTGCGTAAGGCGGTTTTATAGGTCCGTCTGCACTAAGTTCAATAGATGATCCGGAAACAAATGCTCCGGCGGCCATTATAACCGGTGCATCATATCCTGGCATATCCCAAGGTTCCGGTGTAAGATAGCTATCCACAGGTGCAGCAGCCTGTATTCCTTTGCAAAAGGCAATTACTGCCTCAGGCTTACCAAATTCTATAGCCTGAATAATGTCATGTCTGCTTTCTTTTCCGTCAGGTATTACCTTAAATCCGAATTTTTCAAATAAATTTGCCGCAAAAATGGCTCCTTTTAAAGCTGATGCCACAACTGTAGGTGCTAAAAACAAGCCCTGATAAAATGAAGTCATAACTCCAAGATTAGCTCCAACTTCCTTTCCCAGTCCCGGTGTTGTAAGTCTGTAGGCACAATTTTCCACGCAGTTCTTTGTTCCGCATATATATCCACCTATTGGAGCAAGTCCTCCTCCGGGATTTTTTATTAATGAGCCAACCACCATATCTGCCCCTACATCAGAAGGCTCTATGGTTTCCACAAACTCACCGTAACAATTATCAACCATTACAATTATATCCGGGTTAATGCTTTTTACAAAAGAAACTGCTTCACCTATTTTTTTCACTGACAGTGTAGGTCGTGTGGCATATCCCTTTGACCGTTGTATTCCAACTAATTTAACATCAGAGGTAAGCTTATTTTTTATTCCGTCAAAATCAAAATCTCCGTTATCAAGTAAATCCACCTGATCGTATGTAACTCCATACTCCCTTAAGCTTCCCTTTGATTCCCTTATTCCAATTACCTCTTCTAAAGTATCATAAGGCTTACCTGAAATATAAACCATTTTATCTCCGGGTCTTAAGTTAGCGGAAAGTGCCAGACCTAATGCATGAGTTCCACAGGTTATCTGTGGTCTTACCAAAGCATCTTCCGTATGAAAAATATCTGCATATACCTTTTCTAAAGTATCCCTTCCTAAATCATTATATCCATATCCGGTAGTCTGGGCAAAATGCGCCTCTGATACCTGATTTTTCTGCATAGCATTAACCACCTTCAACTGATTGTACTCTGCAATTATGTCTATTTCTTGAAATCTTTGTTTCAAAGCATCTGTAATTTTAACTGAATAATCATACACATCCTCTGAAATGCCGAAGTTTTTATACATTTCCTTAATGTCTGCCATTTTAATCCTCTTTTCTTATTATGTTTCTTTTTTCCAAAATCATAAGCATTTCATCTAAAACTTTCTGTCTGTTATATGCAAACTCATTAATATTTATCATGGTAACATCTCTTTCCCTTCTAAACCATGTCAATTGCCTTTTAGCGAAATGCCTTGTATTTAATTTTATCTGATAAATGGCATCTTCAAGGCTTATGTTCCCATTTACACATTGTGCCATTTCCCTGTATCCGATTCCCTGCATGGAGGTTAAATCTTCACTATATCCTAAATCAAGAATACCCTTTACTTCATCGTAAAGACCTTCTTTAATCATATTGTCTACTCTGTTATTTATTCTGAAATAAAGGGCATCCCTGTCATCATTTAAAACAAAATAAACAAAATCGTATGGTGATTTATTTTCATGCTGCTGTTCATTATGCTCTGACATACGTTTTCCTGTTTCATAAAAATACTCTAATGCTCTTATTACACGTTTTAAATTGTTATAATGAATATTGTCAGCAGAAACCGGGTCAATGCTTCTTAGCATGTTATGAATATACTGATTTCCTTTTTGTGCTGCAAGTTCCTCAAATTCTTTTCTGTATTCATGTTCATTTCCTGTTTCATCAAATTTTATATCATACAGAACAGATTGAATATAAAATCCCGTTCCTCCCACAATAATGGGAATCTTTCCCCGCTTATATATGTCCTCCATACACTCCTTTGCCATTTGCTGGAATGTATGAACGTTAAACTCCTCATCGGGATTTAATACATCAATAAGATGGTGCTTTATTCCCTTAGTTTCCGACGGTAAAACCTTCGCAGAGCCTATATCCATATATCTGTATACCTGTATTGAGTCAGCACTTATAATTTCACCATTAACCTTATTAGCTAAGTCAATGGCTAATTCTGTCTTCCCTACAGCTGTGGGACCTGTAACAATAATAAGTTTCTTCTTCATTGCTATTTTTCCTTAAATTATTCGTTTAAATTTCTTTTCAAGCTCGTATTTGCTCATGGAAATAATTGTTGGTCTTCCATGAGGACAGTTATACGGATTTTCAAGGGCAAGTAGCTGGGTAATTAATGCATCTGCCTCGTTAAATGACATATTGCTGTTTCCCTTTACCGCAGCCTTACAGGACATGGATGCAATTTTGTCTGTAATGCTGTCTGCCACAAGCTTTGTATTTTCATTAGAAAGATTATCAATTATTTCCATTAATACCTCTTCACTATCTAATGAATACAAATCTGAAGGCACACCCCTTACTGCGTAATCCTGCCCGCCAAAATGCTCAATTTCAAATCCTATTTCCTTAAAATGCCCCATATATTTTTCTAACAATGCAGCCTCGTTCATGGAAAGAGAAAGAATTATTGGTGGATTAATAAACTGAGTGCTTATGTTTTTTTCATGAAATTTCTTCATAAGAGACTCAAACATTACTTTTTCGTGGGCAGCATGCTGGTCTATAATATACATTTTATCCTCATATTCAATAATCCAGTATGTTTTAAACACCTGCCCTATAATTCTATGCTTAGGCTTAGCCACCTCACTTAGGAAATCATCATAAACCTCCGTGATTTGCTGCTGAACCATATTATTTTTAGGTGTAACAGCCACCCTGTCTGTATTTGCCTTGTAATTATTATCTTCCCCTACATCTAAATGCTCAGGTAAATCACCTAAAACGTGATCCGGTGTCTGATAATTAGTACTGCCTATATTGCTTTGACTATTTACACTTAAAGCCTTTGCTTCTTCAATATGCTGTCTGTTTATCTCAAAGGGCTCAGGAACATATTTAATTTCATCCTGTATTTCCTTGATTTTTTCTAATTCAACATCAATAATATTTGGTTTTTCAATTAAGGCATTGTTAATACATTCCTCCACCCAGGGATATATACTTTCACCTTTTCTAAATCTAAGTTCCATCTTTGACGGATGAACATTTACATCCAGATATTCCGGATTAATTTCAAAATTTAATACAGTGAAAGGGTACTTATGCTGCATTAATATAAATTTATAACCTGCCTCAATGGCTTTAGAAAGAATGTTACTTTTTATATATCTGCCATTTATAAAATAATTTTCAAAGGTTCTGTTTCCCTTTGATATTATTGCCTTTCCAATGTATCCTGTCATTTTCATAAAATCATTTTCCTGATTTATTTCAATTACATTACCGGTAATTTCACGACCATAAACATTATATATGACATCCTTCAAATTGCCATTTCCTGCAGTATGGATTTTTAACTGTCTGTTACTTTTAAAACTAATGGATATTTCCGGATGTGAAAGGGCAATTTTTTCCACAATGTCTGAAACATATCCTGCCTCTGTCTGGGCTGTTTTTAAAAATTTTCTTCTAGCAGGAGTGTTAAAGAATATATTTTTTACAATAAAAGTTGTACCTTCCGGCGCACCAATTTCCTCAAACAGTGTTTCTTTTCCACCTTCAATTTTGTACCTGTATCCTGTAAGGTTTTCAGCAGTTTTTGTAATAAGCTCTACCTGACATACAGCAGCTATACTTGACAAAGCTTCACCTCTAAATCCCAGGGATGATACACTTAATAAATCCACGGCAGTTCTAATCTTACTGGTAGTATGCCTTTTAAATGCAATTCTTATATCTCCCGGGTCAATACCCATGCCATTATCCGTTATTCGGATAAGAGACAGTCCGCCGTCTTCTATTTCAACGGAAATCATTGTAGAGCCTGCATCAATGGCATTTTCCAACAATTCCTTTACTACCGATGCAGGTCTTTCAACCACTTCTCCTGCCGCAATCTGATTAATTGTACTTTGGTCAAGTTCCTGAATTTTCTTCATGTAACACTCCTAAAATAACTACCATCTGTTTTTCAACTGATTTTGTAGCTTAAATAAATAATTAAGTCCCTCTATAGGTGTCATTTCACCTAAATTTAGTTCCTCAATTTCTTTTATAATTTCATCACCGTTAATAGTATCAAATAAAGTCATCTGATGTGCTTCCGCATCATCATTTATTCCCGGTAAAACATTACTTCCCGGCTGAAGTCCCGCAGCAATATCCTTTGCCTTTGCGGAAATATCCGCATTGCTTAATTCCACCACCAGCTGTTTTGCACGGTTTAATACACTGTCAGGAACTCCCGCTAATTTTGCCACCTGAATACCATAACTTTTATCTGCTCCACCTTTTACGATTTTTCTAAGGAATACAATATCATCTCCCTGCTCCTTAACGCTTATACAG
>NZ_CAKVZL010000072.1:0-11387 GCF_934835595.1 Eubacterium sp. AF15-50 | reverse complement strand
CCTTCAACCTCACCTATTTCCAAGGCTTTCGCAGTTCCTATTGCATGGGATGAGGCACCAAAAGCCAGTCCCTTAGAAATCGGTTCATCAATTTTAAATATTTTGCAAATTAATTCTCCAAAAATATTTCCCAATACACCGGTAATAATTATTACAGCTACAGTTATGGTTACATATCCTCCCAACTCCTCCGATACACCCATTCCTATGGCTGTTGTTATGGATTTTGGAAGTAAAGTTACATATTCTTCATGAGACAAACCACAAATCAAGGCTAATGCCAGAACTGTTGTAAGACTTGTTATTGTACCTGCCACAAGTCCTAACATAACCGCCTTAAAATTTTTAAGGAGTAATCCCCACTGCTCATAAAGAGGTACTGCAAGACACACTGTTGCCGGAGTCAGCAGCCAGCTTAAGTATTTTGCCCCCTCATTGTAAGTGTAATAATCAACTTTTCCTACAACCAGAACCACTATTGATACCACAATTGAAATTAATAGGGGATTAAAAATTCCCAATTTAAACTTCTTTTTTAACAATGTTCCTATTAAATATGCCACCAAACTTAAAGTTACGCCGGCAAACATTGACTCTCTAAAAAAATCATTCATCCCTATCTGTCTCCTTATTTCTGCTTTTTCTTATAATCCACTGGGACATCCTGCCTGTGGCAATCATTACCGTTATAATGGTAACAGCCGTGATTATACATACAGGGACAAGCACCGATGCAAGCTTTCCCCAGCTATTCATTAATCCCACTCCTGCCGGAATGAACATTAACGGCATAATCTCAATAAGGAATTTTCCCGTTTCCCTAACTGCTTCTAATTTAATTAATCCTGTCATTAATCCAATAAATAATATTGCCATACCATATATTCCCGCAGGAATCGGAAGTGGAAGTATATATTTTAAGACTTCTCCTGCAAAGGATATTCCAAGTATAATTAAAAGTTGTCGTATATATTTCATCTTTTCTCCTATATATGATTATTTTGTATGTTCTAAATTATTATATAACCTGATTATTTAATGTCAATGTTACCAATATACTGTATTTTGCACTTGAAATACGTAAAAATTATGCGGCTGTCCGCCACACAAATGTCTTTAAACCGCATATTTTAAAAATTAATTTATTTTACTGTAATTTTGCACTTTATAGTTTTTCTTCCTGACTTCACAGTAATTACTGCTGTTCCTTTTTACCGGACTAAAATCTATGATAAAATTCTTTGCGAAACTGCTGACAGACTTAGGTAAAATAATAGTTTTAAGATTAGAGCGATCTGCAAATGCTCCCTCTGGAATGGTATTTGCCGTGTCCGGTATTTTAATGTTTTCAAGGCTGCTACAATTATAAAATGCTAATTTTTCAATACGACTTACATCTGAAAAATCAAATTTCTTCAAAGATGTACAATCGCTAAAAGCACCTTCGGGATTTTCTCCATCTTCTACCTGAATACCAGCTGCTTCAAAAGTTTTCCCACCATGGCTTATTGCGTCCATTTCAGTATTTGCATATACGATTGTTCCCTCTTTTAATACTGTACACATAACCATTGCTGCCGACAGTCCGATTGCTAAAATGTGTTTCCATTTCATGTTTCTTTCCTTCTTTGTAACACATATTGCCATTCAACAGACAGTATCCAATATGGTATTTTTATGTTCTACTGAATAGTTAATCGCCCACACCGTTGTAAAGTTTATTGCGTCTATATTTAATCGTCAATAGTGAAAATATTTAAAGTATATTATTTAGGTATACTCTCTGAAACACACAAAGCTCCCCACCCTGCCTGTTCGTTAGGCCACCTTGTAAATCCCGGAAGTTTTCTGCTTCCCTTTATAAGATAACTTTTTAATTTCTGCCCGTACAGAAAAGGATCATTTCCCCGAACTATCCCCCATTCCATCATTAAGGCCGCACTGCCACACACAAAAGGGGTTGCCATGGATGTTCCGGTTCTTACGGATACTCCCCCCGTATTTGATGCCGAACTTATATTCACTCCCGGTGCCACAATATCCGGTTTTACCTGATTTGTTTCCCTGGTAAATCCCCGTCCCGAAAAGGATGCCATTACATCATTAGATGAATTATATGCTCCAACACTTATTACCTTTGAAGACGTGGAAGGAACCGTAAGTGTTATATCGGGGTCAGGTCTTAAAAATGAGGTATTTTCGTTTATAATTCCTCCTTCCGGAAGCCACATATCATATCGTCCCGTAACTATATTTTCAGGTGTAAGTCTTATGGTCCATATTCCTGATTTCACATAATTTGAAACCGGTATAAGTTCAAAATATATTTCCTGATACTGGGTATAAGGCTTAGGAGTCCCATAAAACACATAAACATTTGTCTCATCTGTCTCATATTTATGTGCCCTGTTATAAATTTCAATCACATCTATAATAAAGCCTGAAGGTGCAATTATCTGTACCCTAAATTCATCTGAAAAGTCTTTCCATAACTGAATACTAAATGCCTTTTGAAAACGTGATACCTGAACTTCCACATCTGTAGGCTCAAATACATATCCTCCTGCATGACCGGCACTGTCTCCCTCATTTCCCGCCCCCACGCATATGGATACCCTTCTACCGTCAGCCATGGAATCCAAATAAGTAGAAAGAAGAGATGTGCCATCATGAGAACCATAGCTATTGCCAAAGCTTAAGTTCATCGCCAAAGGCATTTTATAGCTTTCCGCCACCTTTATCATATAATCAACGGCCTCCATTAACTGAGTTGTTCTTGGAAACGACCTCTCCCCTGCTAAAGCCATCTTTACAATTACAAGACTGCTTTTTGTTGCGATTCCCAGATTATCATTTTTATTTTCAGCAAAATTGCCTGCTGCAATTCCTGCCACATGGGTTCCGTGTCCTGAATAATCCACGGAATTTACCGATTCATATGGATTTTCTGATTTTAAAGCCTCGTTAATTTCTTCTGCATTATAAACTCTGTCATTTGTCTGGTCCCACAAATTAAGTATTCTTGTGGTTCCATCCTGATTTCTAAAAGCCTCATGGGTAAAATCAATGCCACTGTCAGCTATTCCCACTATCACTCCTTCTCCAAAAAGACCATTGTTTTCATTATTTGCAAAGGTCTGCTGTACCTCATTTATACAGGATGCCTGTTTTCCCCTAAGCAGTGAAAATATAAGTGCTGTAGGCTTCTCAATGTAGGTAATCTCCTCCACATTAGCCACTTCATCTATCAATTCCTTTTTTACATTTAAAACGGCATAGCCGTTAGAAAGCTCTCTAACATCTACGCCGTTTATTTCCCTTACTTTATCTAAATTTCCTGTATACCTTACAATAAGTTCCCATACATCCTCTTCTGAATCAAAACCTGTCATTAATCCCTGAGATTTCATTAATTCCTCCTGTGGGATTTCCAACGCCAAACTAAGCGAATTATCTGATTTTTCCCCCATATTTCCCTCTTCTAATAAAATAATACATTAACATGCCTGTTCAAACTGACTGTTATACAAATCTGCATAAAATCCGTTTTTGCTCATAAGCTCCTGATGATTTCCACTTTCAATAATATCTCCATCCTTTAATACGAGAATTAAATCCGCATTTTTTATTGTAGACAATCTGTGGGCAATTACAAAGGATGTTCTGTTCTTCATAAGTTCATCCATGGCTTTCTGGATTTTCTGCTCAGTTCTTGTATCAATAGAACTTGTAGCCTCATCTAAAATCAAAATAGGTTTATCAGCTATCATTGCCCTGGCTATTGTAAGTTGCTGTTTCTGTCCCTGAGACAGGTTAATCTGATCATTTAAAATAGTATCATATCCATTTTGAAGTGTTCTTATAAAGTGGTCAAGACCAACTGCCTTACATGCTTCCCTCATTTTTTTCTCTGATTTATTTTCTGAACAATAAATCAGGTTTTCCCTGATACTTCCTTCAAACAACCATGTATCCTGTAATACCATACAGAATTTTGAGTGAACATCCTCTCTTTTAATATCTGCTGTGGATACTCCGTCGATTTTTATTTCACCACTGTTTATTTCATAAAAACGCATTAACAAATTAACCAGTGTAGTTTTTCCTGCACCTGTAGGCCCTACTATGGCTATTTTCTGACCTGCCTTCGCCTTAGCCGAAAAATCATTTATTATTATTTTGTCAGGCTCATACCCAAATCGTACATGAGAAAACTCCACATCACCTTTGGTATTGGTAATTATTGCCTTCTTATTACTTTCATCCTGCATTTCCTCTTCACCTAAAAACTCAAAAACACGGGATGATGCGGCACCTGCCGACTGCAACTGCTGAAATGCCTGGGCTAACTGTGACAATGGCTGGGTAAAATATCTTATATACATCATAAACGAAACAATAACACCAAAAGAAATATTTCCATTCATGGCAAGGGCAGCTCCTACCACGCAAACTGTAACATAACCGAAATTACCAATAAAAGTCATTAAAGGCATCATAAGTCCTGACATTGCCTGTGCCTTAAAGCCACTGTTTCTTAAAGCTTCATTTAATTCATCAAACTGCTTATTTGCCTTATCTTCTCCATTATAGGCTTTTACCACTGTATGACCTGAATATATTTCTTCTATATGACCATTTATTGCTCCAAGATTCATCTGCTGCTTTGTAAAATATTTCTGGGAATGTTTCATAATAACCATCATAAGGACAAAGCCTAATAATGTTGAAAGAACTCCGGCAATGGTCATTACAACATCTGTTTTTATCATCATTATAAGAGAACCTGCAAACAATGTAACAGCAGAAACCATTGTTCCGATACTCATGTTAAGAGATGTAGCAATCATATCTACATCATTCGTAACACGGGATAACACATCTCCAGTGGAATTATGATGATAGTAATTCATGGGAAGCTTATTAATTTTTACTGAAATGTCATTTCTAAGTTTTCTTGACACACACTGTGTAACTGTTGACATTATAAATCCCTGAGTTGCTGAAAGAATGGCACCAACACCATATAAAACAGCCAAAATCATTGCTGTTGACTTAATTTTATCCATATCCATTTTGGCATTAGGCATTATACCTTTTGTAATGGTATCTGTAATTTCCGATATCTTATCAGGGCCAATCAATGTTAAAACCGTTCCTCCACAGGCACATATTATTGCAATTATAATAAACGCCCAATAATTCTTACAGTATTTAAGGAGCTTGCTCCATGTGCCTTTCGTTACCTTTTCCTTTGACATTGCTACAGGCATTCCCGGATGTCTCATTCCTCTTCTATTTGTTGTTCTACCTTCCATTACGCCAATTCCTCCTTTGATAACTGAGAGTATGCGATTTGTCTGTATTCCTCACAGGATTCCATTAACTCACTATGAGTTCCTTTTCCTGCGATTTTTCCGCCATCTAACACAATAATTAAATCTGCATCCCTTATGGTTCCTATTCTCTGGGCTACAATTATTTTCGTAGTGTCGCTACACTGTTTTTTCAAAGCCGTACGCAGCTTTCTGTCAGTTTTATAATCAAGAGCTGAAAATGAGTCATCAAAAATAAGTATTTCTGCCTTCTTTGCTATAGCTCTTGCTATTGATAAACGCTGTTTTTGTCCACCTGAGAAATTATCTCCTCCCTGTGCCACATAACCATGGTATTTATCCTTGAGATTTTCCACAAAATCATCTGCGCATGCAATTTTTACGGCTTCCTTTACCTCATCAGGCGTAGCATCTTTCTTCCCATTATCACCATATGCAACATTTGATTCTACGTCCCCGGAAAATAAAATTGCCTTTTGGGAAACATATCCTATTTTATTTCTAAGTTCATTTTGTTTGTAATCTTTAACGTTTATTCCGTCAACTAACACTTCTCCGTCTGTTACATCATAAAACCTTGGAATAAGATTAATTACCGTACTTTTTCCACATCCTGTAGCTCCAATAAAAGCTATTGTTTCACCTTTATTTGCCTTAAAACTGATATTTTCCACAACATTTGCCGCAGCATCAGGATATGCAAAAGATACATTTTTAAACTCAACAGTGCCTTTTTCCTTAGTATCTCCATCTAAGCTACCGTCTTTTATGGTTATATCAGTATCTAAAACTTCTGTGATACGATTTGCAGCTACTGATGCCCTAGGCCAAATCATAAAAATCATAACCAGCATGATAAACGCCATAATAACCTGCATTGCATAGGAAGAAAATACAACCATATCTGAAAATAATGTAAGTTTCTTATTCATTGCCGCATTATTAATTAATATTGCCCCTATCCAATATATTGCAAGGGTAAGACCATTCATTACCCCCTGTATTCCCGGCATAAGAAATGCCATGGTTCTGTTTGCAAACATATTAGCAGATGTAAGTTCATTGTTAGCCTTTTCAAACTTTTCTTCCTGATACTCTTCTGCATTATATGCTCTTATTACATTTAATCCTGTAAGATTTTCCCTTGTAACCCTGTTTAAGTTATCAGTTAATACCTGCATCTTTTTAAATTTCGGAGATGCAAGAACAATACATGTAATAACAATTAATAATAAAATTACCAGTGCAACTCCTGTAGATGCCGTCCACTGCCAGCTTTTATTATAAATTTTAAGTATTGCCCATACAGCCATAATAGGTGCCTTGGCAATTGCCTGAAGTCCCATTACAATTAAAATCTGAATTTGTGATACATCGTTAGTAGTTCTTGTTATAAGGCTGGCTGTGGAAAACTTTCCAATTTCCTCCATGGAGAAATCCTGTACCTTATGAAACAACTTTTCTCTGATGGTTGCAGCAAAATCAATACCTGACTTAGCCGCCAATACTGCCACTGAAATACCTGAAACCAAACTTCCAAAAGCACACGCAAGCATTTTCCCTCCTGCAATTAAAATGTCCTGCATACTGCTGTCAGGGGTTTCAACTAACACTGTAATTTCAGACATGTAATCCGGAAGTTTCAAATCAAGCCATACCTGGGCTACAATGAAAACTAAAGCTATTAAAATAAAACATCTGTCTTTTTTCTCTAAATTCTTAAAAAGTTTAAACATCTATTAGTCTCCTTTACATACTATTAACTATCTGCGTTTTCACACAGCTTTATTATTACATTTACAAATGTATTAAGCTCCTCCTTTGAAATGCCTTTTGTATATTTTTTAGCTGCATGTTCCATATCTACGGCTGCAATACTGCAAAGCTTTATTCCTTCTGCAGTAATACGAACCTTTTTTATTCTCTTATCAAAGGGATCACCAAAACACTCAACAAATTTTTTCTGTTCCAATCTCTTTACAATACCTGCTGTGGTAGATTGTGCCAAATGCAATAATTTTTCAAATTCTTTCAGGGTGCATTCTCCCCCTCCATCTTTATTTAACCTCATTAATGCTCCAAGCTGCATCATTGTTAAATCATATTTTTTTAATGCATTATTGGCATTTTTTTCAATGTTATCATGCAACTGCTTTATCATATAAAAGCAATCTTTCCTCTTATCTGTTATTTTATTCATAATATCCTCCGAAGTAGTGAATATACTAACACTTTAATCGCATACTGTCAATAGCGTGCGATTGAAATAATTGTAAAAAATTTGTGCCTTATTTTTAAACTAATCATTATAATTAACATTATATGCCACATATTCATGGGAAAAATGATATCCTAATTTTTCTGCCATTTTTACTGACCACATTATTCTTGCGTCCCAGCTTGGATACCATCCTTTTTTGATACATTCAAGAATTAATTTAGCACCACATATGCTTGCAAGACCTTTGTGTCTGTAATCTTTTCTTGTAGCAATTTCCACTTCAATTCCATCCTTAAATCCGGAATAAGAGGATGCAGCGGAAATTAATTCTCCATCCTTTAATATTGCAACACCCATTCCCTTTTCACTGTACATTTCATATGTATCATATTGTGCTACAAAGTCCCTGCTCCACTGCTCCTTAAAGCAGACATTGTATAGTTTTTCATCAATTGTTTTTATTTCATATTCCTTTGATAAACCTTCTGCAATGCTTTTTAAATGCTCTACATTAAAAACACCTTTTTCCTTTTTCATTGCATATCTGGTTGTTTTTTCTGCCTTGTTTCCAAAGCACTTTTCAATTAAGTTGCCCCATTCTGTATCTTCCGGCACCATAATAATGGAATTTTTAAATTTATCCGGTTTAAACATTACTAATTCTTCATTTAATTTTCCTGCGAAATAGCAGAAATCCCCTAAAATAGCCATGGCAGACGTAGGATTATTTAAATTATCCACATATATATCTCCCATAACTTTTTCAAGGCATCCCCATATTACTCCTTCATCCCATTTTTCAAACAGATAATTTACAGTTTTTGTATCCTCTAATTTATATATCATATTTTACATTCCTTTTTACTTACATAAACGTATGCCGCTAATACCGCAACTCCCGTTATAATCCATGAAACAGGATATACAATAAGCAAAACATCATATGAATGATATTTTACAAAAACAGTGTATATCCATACTAATCTCAATACACAGGTTCCAAATACCGTAAGGGCTGCCGGTGTCATGGAGTGTCCCATTCCTCTAAGGGCTGCACCACCTATTTCATAGGAGCTTACTAAAAGATAAAAGAACAGTAGCAATCTCATTCTTGTTACTGCATAGCCTGCCACTGCCGCTTTTGAAGTGAATATTGAAGCAAAAAAGAAACCGTTTAATGCCACAATTATTCCCAAAGCCTGTGAAATCACTACGCTGTATATCATACATATACGGAATACTTTTTTAACTCTGTCATAATTTCCTGCACCAAAGTTAGTGCTAACAAAGGTTACCGCTGTCTGACTGAAAGCACTAACTATAAAATATATAATAAATTCATAATTAAGTGCCACCGCAGAACCTGCCACCACATCAGAACCAAATCCGTTAAGAGCCGCCTGAATAAATACATTGGCAAAAGAAAATACCATTCCCTGTATTCCTGCCGGCACACCTATTTTTAATATTTTACTTAAATCCTGCTTTGAAATGCCTAATTTCTTAACAGAAAGTTTAACAGGTTCATTTTCATGAATAAGTATATATGTAATCATTAATGAACTTACAATATTAGAAATAACTGTTGCAATTGCAACACCTGTTACTCCAAGATGAAAAACAATAACAAGAAAAAGATTAAGGGCTGCATTTAAAACACCTGCCACTGTAAGGCAATACAGGGGGCGTTTTGTATCTCCGATACTTCTTAATATAGCTGCGCCAAAATTATATAGCATAATAAAAGGCATACCAAGAAAGTATATTTTCATGTAATCTACTGCCAGATTCAAAGTGTCTGCGGGAGTGTCCATTAAAACAAGAACCGGTCGTGCCACAATAATTCCTATCACAAGTAAAAAAATGCCACTTACCAAAGCTATAACAATTGATGTATGTACGGCACTTTTAACTTTATCATCCTTTTTACTGCCTAAATAATTGGAAATGACAACATTTGCTCCTACTGAAATACCTACAAACAAATTAATCATTAGATTAATAAGGGCACCTGTACATCCTACTGCTGCCTGGTCCTGACTGGTGGCAAATTTTCCCACTACTGCCACATCCACAGAATTAAATAACTGCTGCAAAACACTACTTACAGCCAGTGGAATGGCAAACATCAAAATATTTTTCCATAAACCACCATTTACTATGTCTATACTACGGGTCGTTTCTGATTTACTTCTATTCATTTCTCTGCCTTCTTCTCTAATATAATATTTTACTATTCTGATAATCTCAAACTTAACTGATACTGGAAAGAATCTAAACTGTTATTTTTCAGTGACAATGCTTCTTCTAAATCATAATCTACCAGCAAATCATTTTTAATAGCTACTACACGGTTTTTTCTGCTTTCTTTTAAAATCTCAACAGCGTAAGCTCCCATAAGTGAACCATACATTCTGTCCTTTGCCGATGGCTGTCCACCTCTTTGAATATATCCTAAAACAGACACCCTTGATTCTATGCCGGTTTTCTCCTGAATAAGCTTTGCCAATTCTTCTGCATCTGTTACGCCTTCCGCAACTACAACTAAATAACAGTCCCGTCCGTCAGTATGATGCTTCTTTATGGCATCAGTAACACTGTCAAAATCTCCCTGCCATTTTTCCGGTAACAATATGGCATCTGCTGATGCCGCCATCCCTGACCACAATGCAATATATCCTTTTTTTCTTCCCATAACCTCCACAACACTACATCGTCCGTGAGATATTGAAGAATCTCTGATTTTGTCAATTGCCTCTGTGGCAGTATTTACGGCAGTATCAAATCCTAAGGTATACTCACTGCACCCCATGTCTCTGTCAATTGTTCCCGGAATACATATAACATTTATACCTTCTTCCTTAAAATCAATTGCACCACGAAGAGTACCGTCGCCTCCAATTGCCACTAATGTATCAATGCCGTTTTCCCTTAGATTTAACGCCGCCTTTTCTCTATATTCCTTTTTTAAAAATCTGTCACTTCTACTGGTAAAAAGTATAGTGCCTCCTCTGTTGTTTATGTTTCTTACATCATCCATACTAAGAGGAGCAGTTTCAAAATCTATTAATCCGTCGTAACCACGAAGTATACCAACTACTTCAATGCCTAAATTACAGGCACTAAAAACTACCGCACGAATGGCTGAATTCATTCCCGGGGCATCTCCACCGCTGGTTAAAACGGCAATTTTTCTTATATTTTCCATGAATTATCCTTTATCTTAAAAATCCATTAACAATCTGTTCTTCCGCTTCCTGTTCAGTAAGACCTAATGTCTGAAGCTTAATTAACTGCTCTCCGGCAATTTTTCCTATTGCTGCCTCGTGAATAAGGGAAGCCTCTAAATCATTTGCAGTAATTTCCGGAATAGCACTTATTTTTGCATTGTCCATAATAATGGCGTCGCACTCTGAATGTCCATTGCACTTGGCATTTCCGTTAATTACCGAGAAAAATGTCTGTCTTGAATCGTCTCTTGCCACTGAACGGGAAATAACGTTTGCACTGGAGCCGTCTCCATTCATGTCCACATTAAAACGGGTTGTTGCATGCTGTTTTCCGTGGGTCATAATACGCTCGGTAATTACTATTTTTGCATCTTTGTCAAGTTTTGCCGATGTTACCCTTTCTGTTGAATCAATGCCTTTTATCTGCACCGTTTCCATTTCCATAAATCCACCTTCTTCTATATTAACTATAGTTGTAGGATTCATTACGTTTTCGCCGTTTCCGTCTCCCTTACCATAATGCTTTTCCACATATTTTACCCTGGCATTTTTCCCAATGTAAAATGTATGAATGCCATCATGCTTAGACAGTTTATCCCC
>NZ_CAKVZL010000071.1:0-11451 GCF_934835595.1 Eubacterium sp. AF15-50 | reverse complement strand
ACTGATAACAGCGAGTTATTTGTAAATACATATAAGCCAACCCACAAAGTAACCATTGAGAAGAAGGTTGCAGGAAATATGGGGGAACAGGAAAAGCTATCAAAGAGTTTTAACTTTACGGCAGGTATTGCATTAGGAATGGAAAGCGTAAATGCTGTATTGTGTACAGGTACTTCTGTTACAAACAGTGAAAAAGGAAAGTATAAATTTAGCTTGAAAGATGGAGAAAGTATTTCATTTATTGTATATGACGGATGTGCCATAACAGTTACTGAAACGAAAGAGGAATGGTATTCTACTACTTATACAGTGGGTGGAGTGGATACTTCAATAAATAAAGAAGCTAAGGTTGAAGATAATTTCGACCCATTCGTGACAACAAATGCAATTAATAAAGATGTAAATATCTTATGTACAAATACAAGTGAAGACTTAGGTGATGTAGAAGTACAGGGATATCAGATGAACGTCAGCAATGTAAAGGGAGCACCGGCTGAGTTCTCGCCATCATTCAGAGTTGTTTGCCGTGTAAGCAAAAATACAATTAAGAGAAGAAAAGTTGTAAAGGCAGGAGTTATTTTTGGAACAGCCAACGCAGTGGGAACAGGAGCAGATGCAGTTAAGAATTTGACGATTCCTAAATCCTCAAATCTGAACAATGACGGAACAGCAGGAGCAGAAAAGGACGGTGTAGATGGAAAAATAAAGGATAATATATATTATCATGAAGAGACCACAGGTGGATATTATGGAGACTGGACAACAAGGGAGGATGATCCACATCCATATACACATTGGAATTATTATGCTCTTACTTTCTATGCTACATCCTATATGTATGGAATGTTGACACAGAATTTAACATACCGTGCATATGCAGTTGTAGAGGGAACGGCAGATAATTATGATTATCAGGAAAATGGCAACTACTATAAGTATGAGTATGGCAATGACATATATACAATTAATATGTACGAAATTGCCCGGAACCTTTATGAGAATCAGAAAATGAGTACACAGACTGCTCATAACTATCTGTACAATAACATTCTTAACATAGTAAATATGGACAAAAACAGATTAAATATTGCCAATGCTATGATGGTTAAACTTAATATTAAATCTAAAGATCATAATTATAATCTTGTAAATGCATGCTACAAAAGTATGTATGATTATGTACATTGTCTTGGAGGATATAAGTATAGTCAGAGGGAAAGTTCAGTGCCAAATAAAGATTTTGCCATGAAGAAGTACAATACAGACGGAAGTATTGGTAATTATAATAAAGAGCTTCTTGAAAAGTTAAATACGGCTTCAGGCACAAATTATGATACTCTGTCCCAGTGGATTTACTACGAAGTTGAAAAAACAGAGGTAAACAAATCACCGGGCAAATACTATACAGGATATTACAGAATGTCACAGTATTCCTGGAACAACGGAATAATAACAGATTATGATGTGGATGAAGAGTAATCAGATACGGAGGTAGTAAAAATGAGAAAATTATACGAAACACCTGAAATCCTGGTTACCAAGTTTGATGTTAATAAAAGGGTTATGTTGGAATTAGAAACAGGAAACGAAAAGCCGGGAGACAAATGGAATGCCGGAGTGGATATAATAAGTGGTAATTACGATAATCCGGACTTAGATTTGCTTGGTTAGTGTGGTTTTTAGCATATAAGACGTATAGGAAAGTGAGATAAATATGAAAGTAATATATAAAAAAATAATTGCATTTATCTGTGTGCTATCAATGATTGTATCAACTTTTGCAATGAATCCCGGTACTGTAAGTGCAGGTACTGATGAAGACGGATTCACTCAGCTTTCAACAACAGAAAACGTTGATCAGGCATTGGGAAAATGGTCAAAGATATATAAGGCAAGTACATGGGCACAGCCTACAGATGTATCCATAAAAGGAGAAGGAACTTCTTTTGATGATTTAGTAATCAAAATCAACTCCTCAAATGGGGCTACAACAGGTGATGAAAGGTGGGCAATACAGGCACACTATCCTGTGTCAGGGCTTGATGCATCAAAAACATATAAATGTACCATAAAGTACACATCAACAAAGGCAGGAAATATGTTATATAAACCTGACGGAATAGCAGGTAGGAATGACAAGATTTATCCGGCAGTTGAAGGTGAAAATACTATAACAGATACAATTACGGGAGTGACAGGTTTTACGGCGGTGTTTGCGTTATGTGGTATGCCGAATGGATGTATAGTGGATTTTACATCAATTTCAGTTGTAGAGGAAAGTGAAGAAACAACTACAACTTCGGAACCTGTTACAACGCCGGAAATTATAGACGGAACAGAGTTACTTAAGGACACGGAATTTGAGGAAGGTAAGGTTACTCATTGGGATGAATATGGTGGAAATAAATACACTAATCAGGGCAATGGAAAGTTAAAAGTTGAAATTCCGGCTTATGAAAGTGGTGATAACTGGGCAACACAGTTAGTTCAGAAGAATATTCAGTTGTATGAAGGTAAATGGTATGTGGCGCAGTTTAAAATCACTTCTGATGTGGATAAGTCATTTCAGCTTTTGATTCAGAGTGATGGAAACAGTGGTGGTGACTGGACAGTATTTGCTAAGGAGGATGTTGATGTTTCGGCAGGGGAAACTAAAACAGTTCAGATACAGTTTCAGGCAAATCAGAGCACAGAAGCTAATGTATTGTACGGAATAATGATGGGTTACATTAATGGTGCCAGTAAAGCAGCCAATGTTACAATTGAGAATGTAAGCCTTAAGGTGTATAACGATGAACAGCAAATTAGCGGAACACAAACTGTTTTACTTACCAGTAATGATGTTTCAGTATCAGGCTTCCAGATGAAAACCAACTGGTCTGAGGAAGATGAAAATCAGGGATTAGTGGGATTTAGAACAGTATGTAAGGCACCAAACGTTGGCGGTAAGGTTACAGTTGGAAAGGTTTCCTACACAGTTGCTAAATTCGGAACTCTTTATACAATAGAGCCGGACAATGGTATTCCTGATGGAACATCATTTACAGCTTCAGGAACATTATTAAAAAGTTACAATTTAAATGATGAAACAGCAGAAACTGTTAATCCTTTTACTCTTGCAGCTACAGCTACGGAAAATGCCATTAAGGAGAAGGACGATACATATTCATCATATGTACAGACAATGCAGGATACAATTGATAACCTTCACCCGGGAAATAAAATACATGTAAGAGCTTTTGTGGTAACAACAGGTGGAACAATAATTTACAGTACAAAATCTGTTTCTACATGTATTGCAAGGGTGGCATCATACATGTATCAAAAGAGTCTGGCATCTAATTACAGAGGCCATGAATATCTTTATAAAAGTATTCTAAACGTAGCACAGTTTGTTCCGGCAGAAAAGTATACGGGATATTTTACAACTAAAGATAATCCATATTACAGAGATTCTAAGGTTGTGTATGGATGGAATGACAATCTGTATACACCGGATGGTGACGATTATATGAATATAAAACCGGATGTATTTTTAGGAAAAGACTATCTAAGTGCAACTACAGGCTATAGTGGTGATCCGGCTAGTGTAAATAAAAATACCAGAGGTGGGGTTATAAGCATTTCCGGTGTTAAATATGATAATGGTATTTCCACAAATGCCAATGGTTACTTTGAATATAGCGTTCCTAAGAATGCAAAATACTTTATGGGAATTGCAGGTATAGATGATAGTGTGGTAAGTGATGCTAACTATGTCAAGACATCAGTTAAATGTGAAGTATCTTTTGACGGTTTTACTGCAATAACTACAGGTGTATTAACCTACGGAAAGTCACAATACATTAAAGTGGAAGTTCCACAGGGTGCCACTAAGGTGACAATTAAATTTAATGATGCAGGAGATGGAATCCTCTGCGACAGAGCTTCCATGGGAAATGCCGGATGGTTGGTTGATAAAAACTATTAGGAGGAAACTACTAAATATACTAATTGGGTAAATACTCTTACAAATTTTGAAACAGCACTGAAAAATACATCTTCAGATGACGCTCTTAAATATATTGATACAGATTCCTTTGTGGATATGTATATAGTTAATGAGTTGTTTAAAACCGTGGATTTTGGCTATAGTTCAGTTAAATTCTATACGAAATAGGATTCATCAGGAAATGAATGGATATGTTCTCAGTGAAATATAAACTAAAAAGTTAAAAAGAAAGCGCATTGGACTTTTACGAGGCCAGTGCGTTTTTTTTGATTTAAAAAGCCAAAAACTAAAAATGTTTTCTTAATTTAAAAAAATATAAACTTAAACAAATAAATAAATATAAAAAATATACAAGTTAAACGATAAACTACGACAAAAAAAACAATACAAACTATAAAAAATAAGAAAAAATATGTTGAAACAAATAAAAGCATACAATCAGCATACAAATAGGGAATATTGACATTAAGAATATGAAAGTGATAGTATACAAATGAAGTGTTTCAGAAAGTTTGGACATCAGGGTAGGCATGAAAAATAAAGGAGGTTTTTATGAAAGGAAAAGGAGCAAAGACTATCAAAAAAGTGGTGTCAATAATTTTGGCACTGGCTATGGTGGTAACAGGTGTTAATTATACACCGGTGTCAGTTAATGCTGCAGATAGGATTTCAATACAGTTAAATGGCAAAACATATACTGTTGAAAGCACGTCATCATCAATTGTCGGTTATGTTATGGGAACGGCAGACAATACAAGTGATGTGAATGCCAGATTTGTATTCCAGTGGGATGCGTCAACCGGACCGCGTCAAGTTACGGCTGTAGTTAAACAGGGAGAGGAAACAAAGGAAACATTAGAAAATCAAACTAATGGTTTTGGAATATATATTAAAAATATTCAAAACTACGAAGATGGCGATTATGTTATTACAATAACTGATAACAATGCCGGATCTACTCAGCAGGCTACAGTTAAATTGACAGTTAGTACATATGCATCAGACAAAGCACCGGATTATTCAGGTGTAACAGTAGCAGATAATGACTGGACAGAATTAGGAACAGGTGCAGAGGGAGAAAAGTGGTACATATCTAATTCTTATTTTACAGCATTAGCAGGCTCAGGATTCAGACAGATGGTTTCAAAAGGAAGCGAACTTACTTACATTGATAAGGATAATATTACGGTCACAGGTCCTGCAATAGGATTTGGTATACCTTCTCAGGAAAATTTTGAATCTGCATGGGTTAATGACACAAAGCTTGCCATAGGTGATAAGTTCTTTAAAAGTAAGACAAATGTTCCGGATGTGTTAGCATTATCACAGGACTTATTTAAGGATGGCGAGATTTCATATATTACAGTAAGATACAAAGATGGTACTGACAAAATTATTCCTGTGAAAAGAGACAAGATTCTACTTAAACCGGAGGTAGTTCTTACTAATAACAGTGGAACCATAACAGCCGAAGCAGATGTGAAAAGTGGCGTTACTAATTATAAGCTTACATATGTTTCAGGTGGAAATACAGTTACGGTAGAAAGTAATGAACTTACCATTGAAGAGGGAAAGGTTAAGTACACATTCACTAAAAATACGGCTCCTGATAATAATACAGAGGTTACTGTTTTAAATAGTGATACAGGTGATAAGATAGCGGTGGCAAAAGCATTTGCTGATTTGGTTATAACAGGTGTTGAAACAGATGGAGTTGCTACTGTCGGCAACGTTACAGGATTAAAGATAAATGTAAAAAATATCGGTGTGGCACCTGCAACATCAACGGAAAATAACAGAGTTTACTATTTAGTGGAGGCATTAAGCGATTATGTCGGCGACGTTGAAATAACTAAGGCATATGTTGATGTGGCTGACGGTCTTGCACCAAATGAAACAACAACTGTAGAGGGAATTGAAATTAAACCAAAAGCTGCAAAAGAAATAAAAATGTATGCTTACGCAGATGAACATAATGCAGTAGCAGAAAGTGACAATGGAGTTTCTGATAAAAACAGATACGAGTTTTCAATTAATCCTACATTGTCGGGAACACTTAAAGTGGAAAATGTTGGCGGAGTGGTTACTGCAACATGGGCTAAGAATGAGGCATCAGATGAACCATTAGGCTATGTTTTATCATATTATTCCAATGGTGTTTTAAAAACTATTGAAACAGGTAACACAACCACAACATCTGTTATTAGTGAAAAGATTGATTATAAATCAACAATAACCATTGCTTCTAAGTATTCATATGGAAATACAGTGTTTGCACAGCAGGTAGCATTACCTGACCTTAAAATTAAATCAGTTCAGTTAAGTGGTGGAGTAAGTGAAAATCAATCTGAAATTTATAAAGGAAAAATGTTTAGTGTCAAGGTAACATTTGAAAACGTGGGAATTACTGAAGTTCCTAAGTCCAGTGGATATGTTAATCCGGATACGGGAGAAATGCCTGATTACGGAAAGCGGATAATGGTTTCATTAGACGGAACTACTAACGTGGCAGGTTATGATGATGTAGGAAAAACACAGTTTGTTAGCGAAGGTGTATGGCAAGGCGTTAATATAAATAGTGAGCATTCAGTTACATTTGACAGACTTGTTTCACCATTAGAAGGTGCTACGGAATTTACGGTTAAAGTAGATTCACCATCCTTTACAGGAACTGAAGCTGAAGGCTTTATATCAGAATCAGACGAAACAAATAACAGCCTTACAGTTACTAAGAATACAGTTAAACCAGTTGAAGGTAAGGAAATGGACTGGACTAAGTTTAAATCAACTGATGTTAATAACTTAGACGAAAATGGAAATCCATATATTATTATTAATAATGGAAGTGATAAAAGATATTTAGAGTACAAAGTTTTAGATGCATCAATTACTGATGTGGATTATGCAGATATTATGACCGATGTTAGTGCATATAGTGGACAATTTATAAGGTTTTTGATTAATAATGGATTACCTATGGTAAAATCAACAGGCGGTACAATTACATCAAAGATGTATTTTGCCCAGGTTTCTTCATATACTGCTGAAAATTATACAAAGGATATGGACGCAGATATAAACTATGGAACTGAAAGAAAAGTAAACGACGGTGTTTTACAGACATGGGATGGAAATGGATATCAGTTATATACCCGTTCCTTTGCAGCAGGAAAATATTACATTGTAAAGGTTGTAAATAATGATGGGACATATCTTACATTAGGTCTTAGAATACCTGGAGATATGGGAAACTGGGTTAAAGCAAAGGCAAGTGATAACTCTGATCCTGATAAAGTACCTGTAGTATATCATGATAAGAATCATTTAATAGAAGGAACAATATATTATGATGGTTCAGATTTAGGACTTGCAGGAATGGCAGTATATAATAGCGACCATCTTGCCCTTACTATAGATGGAACTAAAAAAATTAATACTAACGGTAATAGTAATAATTGGAAAATGACTATTGCATATGCAAGTGTTGACGATAAAGGAAAGTTTATTGAGCAGATTGCAAATGATACTTTAGCTCATATAGGAACAGATCCGGGAACAGTTGAGCTGTTGCCAAGGGAGGAATTGTATTCAACTCAGGGAGAAAATACAATACTTATAAAACTTCCTGAGCTTATGCAGGAGCTTCCAATTCACAGTGAGTTAGGTGGAGAAAAAGGTTCAGAATATTATATTTTGAAGGTTTATTATGATACGGAAAATCATCCTGATGAGTATGTACCGGTACCTCTTAGAATTGTTGGAAATATTCCTGAAATAGAGGGTGTAAACGGTTTGACAGCAGGTAAGAAGGGGGATGCATTAACGGTATCATGGACAAACTCCATTACTCAGGAAGCAGACGGATATTTATATGATGTATTGATTTATACATGCGATAAAGATGGAATAAATGAAAAATTAGTTAAAACTGAAGAAGGTGTACAGGCAGGAAGTCATACTTACGAAAATCTTGTACCTTCAAGAGAAATTGATAATACAAACTTTAAGGTTAAAGTAGTTGCACATTGGTGTGAACAGGTTACTGATGCAGAGGATGCAGTGGTAACGGTAATAGCAAATCTGCCGAATCCATTGCCGGGAGAAGATCCTGACAGAAGAGAAGATAAATGGGTTCTTATTGACGGTGAATATTACCTTCCGATTAATGATGGAAAGGGTAATGAAACAATGGCAGAAGTGTGGTATTACACTGATGAAAACATGGATGCTGTTATAGGTTACAATGATAAATACATTACTTTAAATGGTAATGAAAAGTATTTTGTAGGTTCAAATACCCAGTTGTTTGTACAAAATGATGATGAGACAGGCAGGAAATTTGTTGCTAAAACTATTTACGATACAGTATACAAAGGTCAGCTTCAAATGGATGCCTACAAGATGTTTTCAGTATATGAAGGTGGTCCTGCATCAGATGGATTTTACTATTACACCGTAAAGGTAAGAGATGGAGAAAACACCGATAACACATATAACTTCTATTTCAGGGTTAAAGTTACAGATAATCCTACAAAGAGGGATAATAGCGAGGAATGGAAGCTTGTAAAAGGAACCGGTACATTACCTGTTAAGTTTAATTATTCTTACGAAAAACAGTCTAAGGATAATGATGGAAACAATGTAATGGAAACAGTTAATAAGAGTTTGGAGATAAATGGAACAATAGAGTTTTATGATGCTCCTGATAAGACTAATACATATGCTGTTACAGGATATAACAGCTATTATATGTCATTAATTGGAAAGAATGATGTGTATGCCGGTACAAACAAGGGAACAAATAGTGTTTCCATGGAAATTGTTAATACGGGAACTGAGGACAACAGTTCGTTAATAAATACTGACAGTAAAGGAAATATTCCGGCAGCAGAACTTACATATGCACAATTTGAAGTTTATGACAGTTTGTATCCCGGTGAAACACAGATTAATGCACCTACAGTATTTACTGTTACAAATCCTACAACATATTTTATGTTAAAGATTACGGGAACGGCAGAAGACGGAACGGTAACTACTAAGTATCTTCCAATAAGAATTACCGTAAATACAGGAAATGTTAAGCTTGAAGGATACCAGATTAACACTAATACCGCAAAGGGCGCTGTATCAGAATTTAATCCTTCATACAGAGTAATGTCCAGTGCCGACCAGGTGATTTTGGGAAGTGATAATAAGCTTCATGGAGTAAAGGGATTTGGAACAATTTACGGATTAAAGAGCAGAGTGGCAAGTGCTTCTGATATGACAGTAGACAGTGCAAACAAGAATGTTTACACATATGAGGCAACGTCAATGGGTATTTACGAAACGGGACTTTTCGGTAAGTCAAACATTAAGACAGAGGATACAAAACGTACATACTGGGCACTTACCTTTAAGCATTTGAATTATTCATATGCTGCCCTTGTTTCAAATTACGTTCTTAGAGCGTATGCAATACTTGATAACGGCGAAATAGTATATGACAATGATTCTTTCGGCTTTGGAGAATCAGATGTAAACATTTACAATATTGCAACTAATTTATATGAAGGAAAGAAGATGCCAAATAAGGCAGCTCACGAGTTTTTATTTAACAATGTAATCAGCATTGTAGATATTAACAATCATATATCACAAATTGGTATGGCAATGCTTACAAATGCCGGAAATGAAAATTACACAACAGTTAATAACGTATATCATGACCTGTTTGATTATGCAAGAGGACAGGAAGCATATAGCGGAGCGGATGAGTACACTAACAGACAGACTACAGGTTTTGTAGCCAGAAGGGAAGTGGGAAGCGAATCGTCCCTGCTTCAAACCCTGAACACAAAAACAGGAACAATTTATAGCAATCTCTTTGATTGGATTGCCGGTGAAACTACAGGTTTAATTCATAAAAAAGTTGTATTCACAAATAACACTGTGATGAACTAATGAATGTATAATGCAGGAGGAAACTAAATGAACGAAGTTCATTTTTAAAATGTTTCCGACGAGTTGCCGCTGACCGAAGGGAGGGGCGGTACATAGTATGATAGGAGAATGATATTATGAAACGTAATAAATATGAAACACCGGAAATTGTTGTCAATAGATTTGATGTTAATACAAGAACCATGGTAGATATAATTGATGGTGATGTTGTTACAAAATCAGATCAGGATTTGTCAATTCCGGAAGTTACCACATTACCTAACTTACCACATTCAGGTGGAGGAATGTAATAAACTAAAATATTTTAGTGATATATAATATATAACAGGCAATTAGATTACGCATCGATGTTTTTATTAATGTCGGTGCGCAATTTGTAAAAACAGGATTTATGAAAGGATAAAGTATGTTAAAGAAAGCGGGAAATATTTTTATTATATTAGCATTTATTGCTTTAGGTGGAATTATGGGAAATTGTGTAAAGGCAGAGGAAACCCTTATAAGCTCTAAAGTAGGAATAACCGGTTTTCAAATAAGAATGTCTAACAATACAGATGAGTTAAACATTGCTTTCAGGGTAGTGGGAAATGCACCGAACAAGGGAAGTATTATAACTTTAAATGGTGTGGATTACAAAGTAAAGGAATATGGAACCATATACACACTTGACCCTAATACAACAGGCTACGAAAGTAAAGATAAGTTAAATAATACATATACATTACTTGACCCTACGGATTATTCATCCCTTAATATGGGCTTTAGGTACAGAGGAATAAAAAAATATAATTTTAATGGAAATAATTTAAGTCCTACATTTGGGTATATGGAGGAAAAAGGAATAGCCATAAACTGGAATATTGATGATAAAGAAAATACATATTATGTGCGTACAATGGAAATGATGAATGATTTTGTGGCTAACAGTATTCATATAAGAACCTTTGTTACGGCAGAATATAATACCGATGGCGAAGCTAAAACAGCTATTATATACAGCGAAAACGTACGTTCCATATCAGTAGCACAAATAGCAAATTATTTCTATTTAAATAACATGGCAAATAATCAAAATCAGCATAATTACATATACAATAACATACTTCATAATACAGAAGTTTTAAGCAGGAAAAATCCTTATTATTTAAAGCAACCTGTGGAATATGGCTGGAATGGGGGAGTTGTAAATCCTTAAGGGGAAATAAGATTTTGGTTAAGAGTTATGTGTATGTTCAGGTGGGCTTAAGATTATATGGGCAAATCTTTATGAAAATTACCAGAAAATGTTTATGAAATCAATGATTTCCTGGCTCAATTCACTGATTACAGCCTGTGAAGTGTCGATTCCTACCGGGAATTTTTTATGAAATCAATGATTTCCTGGCTCAATTCACTGATTACAGCCTGTGAAGAAGCGACTTCTACCGGGAATTTTTCATGAAATCAATGATTTCCTGGCTCAATTCACTGATTACAGCCTGTGAAGAAGCGACTTCTACCGGGAATTTTTCATG
>NZ_CAKVZL010000070.1:0-11583 GCF_934835595.1 Eubacterium sp. AF15-50 | reverse complement strand
TGGTGGTAGAGATGCAGATGAGCATCAGACAAAAGAAATAGAGGATTATGCTTCAAAAATTAATCCGGATGATATTAAGGAAATGGATTATGAGGAAGCAAAAAAGGAAGGACTTATAAAGGAAGTATATCCTTTAAATGAATATTTAGATAACATCATTGCAGCTGTAGATATGAAAAAAATCAAGGAAGCAGGATTAAGAGTGGCTCTTGATCCAATGTATGGGGTATCTGAAATACCTCTTAAGACATTACTTCTTACGGCAAGGTGTGATGTAGAAACAATTCATGACAGACATGATACACTTTTTGGCGGGAAACTCCCATCACCTACGGCATCAACATTAAGAGGTCTGATAACAAGAGTTATGGATTATAACTTTGATATTGGTATAGCTACAGATGGTGATGCCGATAGGATAGGTGTTATAGATGATACAGGAAGATTTTTGCATCCAAATGATATACTTGTGTTATTATATTATTATCTGGTAAAATACAAGGGATGGCATGGAGCTGTAGTTAGAAATGTAGCTACAACCCATATGCTTGATAAGGTTGCAAAGAAATTTGGCGAGGAATGTTATGAAGTGCCGGTTGGTTTTAAGTACATTTCAGCAAAAATGACAGAAGTTAATGCTGTAATTGGTGGTGAGTCATCCGGTGGTCTGACGGTTAGAGGACATATAAATGGAAAAGACGGTATATATGCTGCAATGCTTCTTATTGAGATGATTGCTGTAACCGGAAGAAAAATTTCAGAAATCTATAAGGATATTGAAGCAGAATGCGGAAGTATCTACATGGAAGAGAGAGATTACAAGTTTAGTCCTCAAAAGAAAGAAGAAATTCATGAACTTTTAATGATTGAAAAGAAGTTACCGGAATTGCCATATGAAATAGATCATGTATCCTATATGGATGGATGCAAGGTATACTTTAAGAATGGTGGCTGGGTAATTGGAAGATTCTCGGGTACAGAACCTCTTATTAGAATTTTCTGTGAAATGCCTGAGAAGGATGATGCGATTAAAGTATGTGAAATATTTGAAAAATTCCTTGGCCTGAAATAATAAATAGACGTTAAGGAGAATTATTAGGACAATGGACAAGGCAGGAAAAAACGGAAAGATGTCAACAAAATTCAACAATATCAAGGCTTCCTTTAATGTAAATCAGTTTAAACAATCTGATTTAACAAGGGGAATGATAAGGGTTATTTTAATGTGTTGGTTTATACCGTGTCTTGCTTTGGCTATTGTTCTTTTTTATGTGGCAGAAACCAAAACTAATGAGCAGATAAATGATACGGTAAATACATCCATGGAGAATGCGGCTGAAATTTGCAGAACTAATATTATGGCGGCAATTGAAGAGTCTAAAAGAGCTTCTTATGATGGGGTTATAAGAGACAGTTATAATTCATATAAAAAAAACGGCAATGATGCCCAGATGTATGATGAAATATCGTCATATCTGAATAATACCTACAAATATAGCGCCTTAATATCAAATACCATATTATTGTTTAACATGAAAACTCCATATCAGTATTATGCATATAGCAATATGGCAGGTTCTACATATGCTAACATTAATGAATTTATGGCAAATGCACTTTCAACTGTAAGTAGTGTGGCAAAAAATCTTGGAACAGGAACTAAATTTGTTGAAATCTCGAATCACTTATATCTTATTAGAAACATTGTTAATAGTCAGTATAAGCCAATAGCAATTCTTGTAATGGAAATTAACAAAAGTTACATATTTAAAAGTATTGATAATGTGGTATGGGCGCAGGATTCATTAATTTATCTGGAAAATGATATGATTAAGAATTGCAGCTCCTTAGACACAATGGATAGAAAAAAATTATTATATTTTGCCAATGAAAAAGTTATGAACAGTGAAGGAATAACCGATTCAGTTCTTAAATATGGATGCAATAAAAATAAAGGTATGTCATATATCACAATGTCAGTTAATAATCAAAGGCTTTCCTTTGTAATAAAACTTGACAGAGTTGGAATGTTAAGTGAAAATAACGTGGCAGTTTATGTATATATCATAATTATTTTATTATTGATTCCATTATTCTTTGCAACATTTTATTATTTTTATACCAATGTAAGTAAGCCTATATCAAGTCTTGTAAAAGCATCTGAGAAAATCGAAAATGGAGAATATGGATACGAAATATCAGATTTTAACAAGAAAAATGAATTTGGTACTCTTATTGATACCTTTAATCATATGTCCGTAAGTCTTGAACAATCTTTTGAGAGGATTTATGCTGAAGAAATTGCCGTAAGAGATGCAAAAATGCAGGCATTGCAGTCTCAGATTAATCCCCATTTTCTTAACAATACGTTGGAAATTATTAACTGGAAAGCAAGAATAGCCGGCAACAACGATGTAAGTAAAATGATTGAATCGTTAAGTGTTATGATGGAAGCAACAATGAACAGAAATAATGAGTCCTTCATTTCAATAAAAAAAGAGATGGATTATGTTAATGCATATTTGTATATTATTGTTCAGCGATTTGGAAGTAAGTTTCAGTTTAAAAAAGAGGTGGATGAGACATTATTTAATATAAACATTCCAAGATTAATTGTTCAGCCTTTAGTTGAAAATATGGTGGAACATGGTGGTGATATTTATGGCAACAGAATTGGAAAGCTAAAAATATATGAAAAAGAGGATTATTTATATATTGTTGTTGAAAATAATGGAAATATAAGTGAACATGACAGGAAACAGATAGACAGTCTTCTTAATGATATGGGAAATATTAAAAATCATTCTCATATAGGAATAAGAAATGTAAATAAACGATTAAAGATACTTTATGGGGAAGATAGTGGATTGACAATATCTAATCCCCAGGATAATTTAACGGTAAGTGAGATTAAAATAAAAAAGAGCAAATTAAGTTGATTCTTGTAAAATTGTACTTTGTTGAAATAGTAACGAACAATAACAGACAAAAAATGGCAATTATAAACAAAAACACCACTTTTTTTGTAATAAAATAACCAAATAATATCAAGAAAATACCAATAAGATACATTCACTTATTGGTATTTTTTGTGTAAAATAATTAATGTAAATCAAATAAATGAATCATCGTCATACATAATATACAAAAATGCTGATTCATGAGAATAAGGAGGATTTAATTATGAGAAAAGCGCTAGCTTTAGTATTATGCGGTGCTATGGCAGTATCAATGGTCGGATGCGGTAGCAGCAATTCTGGTAAAAAAACCAGTGATGAAACAAGTAAGAAATCAGTTAAGTTGAGCGTTACAACAACTTATGCAGGTGAGGACACAAATGCACAGAATTACAAAGATGCAGTAGCAGCCTGGGAAAGCAAGACCGGAAACAAGGTTGATGACAGTTCAGCAACATCTGATGAAACATTTAAGTCAAGAATTACAACAGACTTTGAAACAGGTTCAGAACCTGATGTATTATTCTTCTTTAACGGAGTTGATTCAAATCAGTTCGTTGAACAGGGCAAGGTAGTTTCAGTTGATGAGATTAGGAAAGAATATCCTGATTATGCAAGCAATATGAAGGATGATATGCTTGGCGCATCACCTGTAGATGGAAAGAATTATTCAATTCCTGTTAATGGTTTCTGGGAAGGAATGTTTGTAAACAAAGAAGTTCTTAAAAAAGCAGGAGTAGATGTTCCAACAAAAGATACTACATGGGATGAATTTTTACAGATGTGTGAGAAAATCAAGAAAGCAGGATATACACCAATTGCTGCATCATTACTTGAAATTCCACATTATTGGTTTGAATATTCAATTTACAACTTTGATTCACCTACAACACATAACACAGTTCCTGCTAAGGTAGATGATGCTGCAGGAAAAGCATGGGTTAGTGGTTTAGAGGATATTAAAACATTATACGAAAAAGGATATTTCCCGGCTAATACATTAACAGCAAAAGACGACGAAACATTCCAGTTATTCACAAACGACAAGGCAGCTTTCCTTTGCGATGGCTCATGGAAAGTCGGTGGTATTGAAAGTGCTGTTAAGGATCCGGAAAACTATACAGTAACATATGTACCTGGTAAGGGTGATCGTAAATCAACAGATATTATTGGTGGTATTTCAATGGGATACTACATTACAAAGAAAGCATGGGATGATCCTGAAAAACGTGCTGCAGCTGTTGATTTTGTAGAATATATGACAAGTGATGAAATGGTATCTAAATTTGCAGGTACAGGTGTAACAGCATTAAAGAATGGAACAACACCGGCAGATAATATGACTGCTCTTTCAAAAGATGCTGTAACATTTAGTGCAGGTGTAACAGCAATTTCACCTGCTGTTCAGGATAACTTATCAGAAGCAGTTAGAAAGCCAATCTTTGGTGAAATGTCATCAATAGTACAGGGCAAAACAGCCGCTAAGGATGCAGTACAGGCAGTTATCGACAAGCTCAGTGAATAATATTTATAAATAAAGCAGTAAGATGCTTTAGGTAGTAAATTTAAAACCTACAGGGGTTGTTGGTAAACAGCAACCCCTTATATTTTAGAAAGGTTAATGGAGAAAATGAATTCAAGAATTTACAAAAATAAAAAAATGATAATATTTTTCCTTATACCGGCATTCATTTTCATGTTTGTTTTCCTGTATTACCCATTTGTTCAAAACATAATAAACAGTTTTCAACATATTAAATACATGGGAACGACATCTGCTGAGTGGAATAAACCATTTTATATAAATTATATTAAAATATTTCAAGATCCTAAAATGCTTATAGCTTTGAAAAATACAGGAATCATGATAGTTGCAACAATACTTGGAGAGGTAGGAATTGCGCTTATCTTATCACTTCTTGTAAGCAACATCAGGAAAGGTTCAGGATTTTTCAGAGTTGTATATTTCTTCCCAATCGTTGTTTCGGCAACGGCGCTTGGTTTGTTGTTTAACCTTATCTTTCTTTATGATAAAGGTATGATTAACCAGATTTTACAGTTTGTTGGTTATTTAGACGCCTCAACTAATGAACTTATTGACTGGAAAGCAGACCACGCAATATTTACCATGTTGGTACCGGTTATATGGCAATATGTTGGATTTTACTTCATCATATTGCTAACCGGGCTAAGTGGAATACCGGAAGAATTATATGAGGCGGCTTCAATTGACGGAGCAACAAAATTTCAAAGGGCACGATACATAACATTACCACTTCTTAGAAATAGTATTTGTACATGTGTGGTTCTTGCAGTTACAGGTGCTCTTAAAGTATTTGATTTGCCATGGACAATGTTCCCTAATGGTATGTCAGATACATGGCTGACAGGTACATATATGTATGACAATGTATTCTCTGATGTTGACTTTGCGGCAGCAATCGGTGTAATCATTGTTATAATCGGTGTAGTGTTATCCGTTGTGGTTAATAAAATATTTAAAACTAAAAGTGATTATGAAGTGTAGGAGGTAAAGATGGAGAATAAAACCAAAGTAAGTAAAATAAAAATTTCTACAATAATCATCTATATCTTCCTTATTGCATGGGCAATGACAACAATTTTTCCATTAATATGGTCAATTTTAAACTCATTTAAGGATAGAAAGGCTATATATAGCAATTCCTTTTCACTTCCTTTTGGAGATTTGTTTTCATTGGATAATTACGTAAAAATATTTGACAATTACGATATTATAAGTGCATATAAAAACAGTTTCATTATTTCAGGAACAGTGGCTGTGGTTGTTATTTTGTTATCGGGAATGGCTGCTTATGTACTTACAAGATACAAATTTAAAGGAAAAGGTATTCTTCTGGCGCTTTTGTATGCGGGAATGATGTTCCCAATTTATTCCACAATTATTCCGGTATTCAGATTAGAATCTGCATGGGGATTAGTTAATACAAATAGCGTTGGTGCACATCTTTTATCGGTAATTTTACCGCAGATTGCAGGTAATATGTCATTTGCCATTATTGTATTATCAAGTTATATACAGGGATTGCCTGTTGAATTAGAAGAAGCAGCATATATGGAAGGATGTAACATATTCCAGATTTATTTTAAAGTTATAATGCCTCTTAGCAAGCCATCATTTGTTACGGTAGGAATATTTAGTTTCCTATGGAGTTACAATGATTTGTTCACACAGATGTTCTTCTTAAGAACAAAGGAGAACTGGGCAATTACGGTTTTACTTAATAACATATCTTCAAAAGAGGGTGTAAACTATGGAATGTTATTTGCTTCCGTTACATTAATAGTTGTTCCGGTACTTGTTGTTTACTTATGTTTACAGAAGTACATTATTAAAGGAATGACTGTAGGTGCCGTAAAAGGTTAAAAAATTTGTCATTTTGTGTTAAAATATTAAAAACATAAAAATGGCAAAGGAGAAAAATTATGTATAAAGTTGTCATAGTTGATGATGAGCCAATCATCGTTGAAGGTTTACAAAAGGGGATTGAGTGGGCAAATTGGAATTGTGAAATAGTAGGAACAGGAAGTAATGGATTAGAAGGGTTACAATTAGTAAAGGAATTACAGCCTGATATTCTCATTTCAGATATATCAATGACTAATATGGATGGTTTAGCAATGGTTGCCGCTGTCAAATCAGAATATCCTAATATTGAGGTTTGCCTTCTTACCGGATTTAGAAATTTTGAGTACGCACAGCAGGCTATTAAACTGGGAGTAACAAGATTTTTACTTAAGCCGTCAAAGTTTGATGAATTAGAGGAAGCAATTGATGCTATGATAAAAAATCTCCAGTCCAAAGGAGATATGGGCGAGGAGTCAGATAGTGATATTTGGGATTTAAATGATCCGGAAGAAAAATATCTCTATGATACATTTATTAAAAACAGAGTCATAGACGAATCAGATTACGAAGGGAAACTTAAGTTTACTGATGCAAACAATTACATAATCAAAAATGCCATAAAATTCATGTATGAGCACTATGTTTTGAAATTAAGTCTTGTAGATGTGGCTGACCAGTGCTTTATAAGTAACTGGCATCTTAGCAAGTTGTTAAATCAGTATACGGGAAAAGGTTTCTTTGAAATAATTAATAGAATTCGTATTGACAAAGCAAAAGAATTATTGAAAACTACGTCATACAAGATTCAGGATATTTCTGAAAAAATAGGTTTTCAGGACGTTACCCATTTTTCAAGAATTTTTAAAAATTATGAAGGAGTGTCACCTAAGGAATTCAGAAATAATACCAACGTATGATTGATAGTGGAAAGGAATCAATATGCGTATTATCAAAGCGGATGATTATTATTCAATGAGCAGAATGGCAGCTAATATTATCTCTGCCCAGATAATAATGAAACCTAAATGTGTTATCGGACTGGCAACAGGTTCGACACCACTTGGAACTTATGCACAGCTTATAGAGTGGTATAAAAAGGGCGATTTGGATTTTAGCGAAGTAACGACAATTAATTTAGATGAATACAAAGGGCTATCACCTGAAAACGACCAAAGTTATCGTTATTTCATGAATAAAAATCTGTTTGACCATATTAACATTAAAAAAGAAAATACTTATGTACCAAACGGATTAGAGCCTGACTCTAAGAAAGCATGTGATGAATATAATGAGATTATCAGGAAAAGCGGAGGGGTGGATTTACAGCTGTTAGGTCTTGGAAATAACGGACATATAGGATTTAACGAACCTGATGAGGCTTTTGAAAAAGAAACTCATTGTGTAAAATTATCAGAAAGTACAGTTAACGCAAATTCTCGTTTCTTTGAAAATATAGATGATGTACCAAAGGAAGCATATACCATGGGAATCAAATCAATTATGCAGGCAAAGAAAATTGTTATTGTTGTAAATGGTAAAAACAAGGCTGAAATAGTTAAAAAAGCATTTTTTGGACCGGTAACTCCAAATGTTCCGGCTTCAGTTTTACAGTTACATAACGATGTAACGTTAGTAGGTGATGCAGAGGCTTTAGAACTTATAGATGAATATATCTGATATGGAGGCAAAAAATGCTTATTAAAAACGGTTTAGTTTTTACAAAAGATTTTAAATTTGAAAAAAAGGATATTCTTATTAAAGATGGAATTATAGAAAAAGTAGATGATTTTATTAAAGCAGATAACATTGATGAAAATCATATTGTTGATGCTTTGGGATTTAAGGTAATTCCGGGACTAACGGATATTCATTTTCACGGTTGTGTGGGATATGATTTTTGCGATGGAACTGATGAAGCCATAAGTGCTATGGCAAAGTATCAGTTAAGTAATGGTGTTACAAATATCTGTCCTGCTACAATGACATTACCATTAGAAAGGCTTAAAAAAATTTGTTCAGTTGCAGCTAATCACAAATCAGGTGAAGGTGAGGCTGTTTTATGTGGAATTAATTTAGAGGGTCCATTTGTTTCACCTCATAAGTGCGGGGCGCAAAATCCGGAATATGTCCATAAGCCGGATGTGGAATTTTTACAGGAATTAATTAAGGATTCTAAGGGACTTACAAAGCTTGTGACCATTGCACCGGAAGTAAATGGTGCCATTGATTGTATAAAGGCTTTAAAAGATAAAATTTCATTTTCAGTAGGACATACAATTGCTAATTATAATGAAGCAAAATTAGCCTTTGATATGGGAGCTAATCACGTTACTCATCTCTATAATGCAATGACCGGTCTGAATCACAGAGAACCGGGAGTTGTAGGGGCAGCTGCAGAAAATGAAAGGGTTATGGCTGAAATGATTTGTGATGGCATACACATTCATCCTGCGGCAATTAAGGCAGCATTTAAGATGTTTGGAGATGACAGAATTATTCTTATAAGTGACAGTACCATGGCATGTGGTATGCCTGAGGGTGAATACGAACTAGGCGGTTTACCGGTTTACTTAAAAGATAAGGCTGTAAGACTTAAAGATGGAACATTAGCAGGTAGTGCCACAAATGTTTATGAATGTATGGTAAACATTATTAAAATGGGCATTCCTGAATGCAGTGCCATAAAAGCAGCAACATATAGCCCGGCAAAATCTATAGGCATTCTTTCAGAATGTGGTACTATAGAGGACGGAAAGAGGGCAGGAATTGTTCTCATTGATGAAAATTATGATATTAAAAAAGTAATCAGATAAGTGTATCTTAAATTGAAAATTGTCAATTTATAAGTTATAATCTTATTTATGAGAAAGATTACATTAGGAATACTGGCTCATGTAGATGGTGGTAAAACTACTCTCTCTGAGTCAGTATTGTATTTAACGGGAAAAATAAGAAAATTAGGTCGTGTTGACCATAAAGATGCATATCTGGATAATTTTCAGATGGAAAGAGACAGAGGAATAACGATTTTTTCAAAGCAGGCAGTCTTTGAATATAAGGATATGGAGGTAACATTATTAGATACTCCGGGACATGTGGATTTTTCCACTGAGATGGAGCGAACATTGCAGGTATTAGATTATGCTGTTCTTCTTGTAAGTGCATCAGATGGCATACAGGGACATACTGAAACATTATGGAAGCTTTTAGCCAGGTACCAGATTCCAACTTTTATTTTTGTAAATAAAATGGATATGCCAAATGTAAGTGGCGATTTTGTTTTACATGAATTAAAGGAAAAATTTGGAGATAATATTGTAAGATTTCAGGGAGATGTAGGCATATTAGAAGATATAGCCATGACTGATGAAAATGTTTTAGAGGAATATATGGAAACAGGAAATATCAGTCAGGAAACCATTACTGAACTTATATTTGGCAGAAAGCTTTTTCCATGCTATTTTGGTGCGGCTTTAAAGCTTGAAGGAGTTGAAGATTTGTTAGAGGGGATATGTAAGTATACCTTTGAAACTGTGTACAGTGATAAATTCGGAGCCAAAATATATAAAATATCAAAGGATAATAACGGCAACAGACTTACACATATGAAAATCACCGGTGGAAAGTTGTCTGTTAAGGAAAGCATTAAAGGAAGCAGTATAGATAGCGGTGAGTGGGAAGAAAAGGTAAATGAAATAAGAATTTATTCCGGAGAAAAATACCAGCCTGTAGGAAGTGTTGTGGCAGGAGATGTATGTGCCGTAACTGGCCTTACCAAAACATATTCAGGTCAGGGATTGGGTCAGGAAGAAGAAAGTGAAACCCCTGGTTTAATACCTGTTCTTTGCTACAAAATTATTCTACCTGATGAGGTTAATATTAATCAGGCATATTTAAAAATAAAGGAATTAGAGGAAGAAGACCCTACCCTGCAATTAAAGTGGAATGGCGAAAAACAGGAAATAACAGCAAACGTTATGGGGCCTATTCAGATTCAGGTTTTAAAGCAGCTTATTAAGGAACGGTTTGACATGGATGTTGAATTTGATTCTGCCGGAATTTTATATAAGGAAACTATAGGGGATTCGGTAATTGGTGTTGGGCATTTTGAGCCTTTAAGACATTATGCAGAGGTTCATTTATTGTTAGAGCCGGCTGAACCGGGGAGTGGAATTATATTAGACTCAAAGGTTAAAGAAAATGATTTGGCAAAAAACTGGCAAAGGCTTATTCTTACTCACTTAGCAGAAAAAGAGCATAAGGGAGTTTTAACAGGTGCACCAATTACTGATATATGTATTACTATTGTTGCCGGAAAGGCACATTTAAAGCATACTGAAGGTGGTGATTTCAGACAGGCAACATACAGAGCTGTAAGACAGGGG
Organism: Eubacterium sp. AF15-50; assembly: GCF_934835595.1. Lineage (NCBI taxonomy): Bacteria > Bacillati > Bacillota > Clostridia > Eubacteriales > Eubacteriaceae > Eubacterium > Eubacterium sp. AF15-50. The sequence continues at coordinate 853 of NZ_CAKVZL010000070.1, read as the reverse complement.
TTAAAAAAGGCAAAATCAGTGCTTTTAGAGCCATATTATGATTTTACTTTGGATGTTCCGGCAGATTGTGTGGGAAGAGCTATGAATGATATTAGCAGAATGTACGGCTATACAAATCCACCACAGTTGTCTGAAAGTAATGCCACCCTTAAGGGCTATGCACCGGTATCGGAAATTTGGAATTATATAACAGAAGTCAACGAGTATACTCATGGTAAGGGAAGACTTACCTTAAAATATAAAGGCTATGCACCTTGTCACAATGAAGAGGAAGTTATTAATGAAATAGGATATGACAGTGAAAGCGATGTAAATAATCCTACAGGGTCTGTATTTTGTGCCCACGGCGCCGGATTTAATGTCCCGTGGGATTTGGTGGAAGATTATATGCACCTTAAGGATGAGACTAATCTTAATAACATAGAGGTTGGGGAAATTACAACAATTAATACTGATACTCCGTCTAAGACCCGGTTAAATACTTATGCAGGAGACAAGGAATTAGAGGAAATTTTTGAGAGAACCTTCGGCAAAATAAAACGAAAAAAAATTGCTACACCTACTGTTAGAAGATATGACAGTAAACCTAAGGTTTATAAAGGAAATAATAAGAATAATCTGGCAGAATGTGTTTTGGTAGACGGGTATAATATTATTTTTGCGTGGGATGAATTAAAAGAATTAGCTAAAGACAACATTGACGGGGCAAGGGATAAGCTTCTTGATATTATGTCTAATTATCAGGGATATAAAGGCTGTACCGTTATAGTTGTATTTGATGCTTATAATGTAAAAAGGCATACTGAAACAGTATACAAACATGATAATGTGTTTGTAGTGTATACAAGGGCAG
>NZ_CAKVZL010000069.1:0-11902 GCF_934835595.1 Eubacterium sp. AF15-50 | reverse complement strand
ATCGTAAACCTGCTGCACACTATGGGCAAATAGAATAATCCACCCGGTATTTAGCATAAACATAATGTCGCTATGGTCTCCCTTAATGGATAAAGGCCCCGAAACCGTACGACACGCCACATTCATTACCATGGGATACCTTGTACCTGATTGCACCGGAAACTGCTCTAGGGCATACAAAAGTCCATTGGCACTTGTGGCATTAAAAGCCCTTGCCCCTGCTGCCGATGCTCCGTAACATATTCCTGCTGCACTATGCTCTCCTTCTGCCGGAATCATAGTTATGTCAACTTCTCCCTTAGCCCCCATTAAATCCAGATTTTCTGCAATTTGAGTAGAAGGAGTAATTGGGTAATAACCCATTATGTCATACCCTATTTGTTTCACTGCCAACGCTGCAGCCTCATTTCCTGATAAATATTTTTCCACCTGTTCTTTCATATCTTAAACTTCTCCCCCTTCTATTCTTTTTTCATCTAAAAAAGCCTCCGATGTAATATATCCGTCGGCACCTGTCTTTTCATAACAATCCGGTGTTTCCTTAAGTTCTATGTTGGGAATAAACCACGGCTTCACACTATAATCTTTCTCTTTTTCCTTTATTAAAGCCTGGGTAGGGCATATTTCCACGCATCTTAAACAGCCTTTACAATGAAAATAATCAAGTCCTTTATTCACCATCATTTCCTTCCCCTTATAAGTTCCTTTTTCAAACTGAAAAACCATATCAGGGCAGGTTACATCGCACATTCCGCAATTAATGCATCTCTCCTTTATAAACACCGGAATATACCCTTGCCTGGATGGGGACAAATCATTAGTTATGGTGCTTCCCATACTTAAATTTACTCCCCCTGTAAGCATGTTTTCATATCCTTTAGAATTGCCATTTTCTTTTGAATTTGAGGTAATCTTATAATTAGGAATATTACATTGGATGGCTTCATTATATCCTCTATATATTCCCTGCAAATTATTTTCCAGCACATCAGGGTACTTTGCCCCTAATACTTCACTGCATATTTTATTAACGCACTCCATGGGAATAAAACCGCTTGCTTTTGCCATGGCACCTAACATTACAACGTTAATTCTCGATTTGGTTTCCATGGCTATGGAAAGTGCCGGAACACATACCAGCCTTGCCCCGGATATTTCATTTGCCTTAAGGTAGGAATTAATTATATTTTCAGGTGCTATGTCAGAATTAATTACAATAACCGTATCATTACTACATCCGTTAAAAATCTCAGGATTTTGCATTAATGCCTCATGGAATATGCAGAGCATATGAGGTCTTTTAACCGGTGAATTTAGCCTGATTTCCATATCCTTTCTGCAATATCTTACATATGCCTTTACAGGAGTACCTGTTTTTTCTGAGCCATAACTTGAAAAACCGGCACTATTAAGTCCCAAAAACTTTAGTGCCAGTTCTCCTAACATTTTTCCGCAAAGGTTAGCTCCTAAACCACCTATGCTTTCTATTCTTATTTCATAATATCCTTCATCATTTAATAATGGTAATTTTACTTTTTCCATTCTTCTCCCCCACAATATTTTATTACCATTATTAGCAGATTTAATTATTTTATACTGATTTTTCCTTTTACACTATAGTCTGCCATATTAACAGCCCATATTGCTTTGCTGCAATCTGTAACATACAAATAATTATCTATATAAAATCCCCTGACATCGCTATACTCCTGCTCTCCTAACTTTAATCTTAAAAGTTGTTTGAACCTGTTATTTTCATACTTAAACAAATAGTAATACACGTCTTCTGAATAGTACTCATCACTGTAGTTGTCCTCATAAACAGGAATCCCTATAATATTTTTTTCACTATCTGCTAACAATGCTTTAGAATCGTAAAGTGCATCGCTGTCAGACTCTTTTTTCACCGTGTAAGAAGCCTTTCTCTCTGCCTTCTTTCCAGAAATTCCATACATGTCAATTTTAAGCTTAGATGGTTCATTTTCATCGTTAACTCCAATTCCCAGCATGTTATTTTCGTCAAACATCTGGAGATAATCAGAATATCCCGGAATTTTAAGAGCTCCTGTTATCTTTGGATTTGCCATATCGGTAAAATCAACTGTAAACAGAGGATCTGTCTGTTCATAGGTTACAAAATAACCATAATTGCCTAAATATCTTGCAGCATATATATCCTCATTCTTTGCCAGACCTAAAATTTCACCCTTTTTCTTCATGGCACTGTCAAAGGTATAAACTGAATTATTTTCAGTTGATGTTATAACCTTGTCATCTATACACTCATCATCCACCTGCTTTCCATCTTTGTAATATACATATGAATCCTCCAAAGTGACTCCTTCACTAACATGAGCAACTAATCTTAAGTATCCATCCTTTTCATCTAAAGAAAACCTGTCATCGATTCTTCCATTAATACCGGTTCCTGCTATAAAGGTTATTTTTCCATCCTTATATGAATATTTTATTATTTCCGATTTATCACTTCTTTTTATGGCTTTTACCTGACGTTTCTTAGTATCCGCCTTTATTTTATCTAATGCGTAGTGATATTTTATTTTTGTCTTTTTATTTAAGTCTATTTTCTTATTTTTTACGTATTTATCAATTTTTGCTTTATAGTTTTCATCATCTGAAACATCCTCTTCATCAAACACCTGGCTTATAAGATAAATATTATTTCCACTAACATAAACATCACTGCTGCTACCTAAAACAGATACACTATTTTCTATTTTCTTAGCTGTATCAATGTTAATTGAAGTAATTATTGAATAGGAATTGTCCTCTGAAACATCCGGTATAAAAATATCCTTACATTCCACCTTTTTTTCGTTGACATAAGGTATGCAGTCATCCTTATCGGCATCCCATGAAGATATTGTATACAGATATCCATTGACAATCCTTGTTTCAGCTACACTTCCATCCTGATTGTTTTTACTTATAAGCTTCGGATTTTTAATGTCGGATATATCATAAATCAGGATATATGTTTTACTTTTTTTATTTCGTGCTATTACATCGTCTACAACTCCACATGTTGCTATCCTGTTGATAGTTGAAGCAATGGCTACTAAACGGTTATTTTCCACATATATTTCCCTTACACTGGTCTGTTTTCCCACTGTTTTCTCATCAAACATTATTGTGGATATATTTTTCATATTTCCGTTAGTTGCCTCAGTAATCACAACCTTATTATAGGCAAACTCTCCATTTTTTTTACATTTTTCCGTTAGGGTATAAATGTACTTTCCGTCAGTTTTTACACTATCCCCCTCATGGACACCTTCAGTCTGCTCATTAGTTTTTGAATAATTGTTTTTTCCTGTACCTGTGCTTCTGCTTATACCATCTGTTGCAGCATCTGTAGACTTTTTAACGCCCCGTTCATTGTCTTTATATCCAGGTACTTCTTCCTTAAGCCTTGACTTAATCTCATCATAGGAATCTGCGAATTTTCCTCCCTGAACATTTTTATTAATCTTAGATAGGGTAGCGTAATTATCGGCGTACATTTTTTCACCGCTGCTTCTATATACTTCTTTGGTATTAACATGATTCCATATTGTCATTCCTGCCACAAGTACAATACATGCCGCCACTGCTGTTGCCATTTTATAAATTCCGGTAAATTTCTTTTTTCTTCCGTTTCTAATACTTTTTATTATCTTTTCATTAGTTTTTTCATCAATTGTTATCTTTTCGCTGTCATTTATTAACATTTTGGCTATCTCAATATTTTTTTCGTCAAAATCTTCAAAATTTCTGCTCATTACTGCACCTCCAAATATTCTCTCATTTTTTCAAGACCTCTGTTCAGCCTTGTTCTTACTGTTGACGGGTTCATGGACAAAATCTTTCCCACTTCGTGGCTTTTGTATCCCTCCACCACACATAGTGAAACAATGATTCTGTCTGTTTTATTTAATTTTGATAGCGCTATCTGTATATCTGTTGCTTCTTCCCTATCTTCATATTTTGTGCTTTCCCTTAACTCCACATCTTCCATGGTTTTTGACTTTGGATTAAAAACTGAAAACTTATTATACTTGTCCTTTATCTTCCTGTTACATTTAGTTGTTAATATTTTTAATATCCACGGCTCAAAGCTATCAGGATTTTTTAATTTTGTTATACCTGTCAGGGCATCTAGCACAGTGTCACTTACCACCTCCTGTGCTAACAAAACATCTCCCATTATGTAAATGCCCATCTTATACAAATCATTGTTGATGGAGCAATATAACCTTTCAAAAGCTTTTTTGTCATTTCCCATTGCAAGGACTACGTCCTGTTTATCATATTTCATATTGGTACCTTTTCCCTTTTATTATGATTAATTAATCTTTTCATATATGTAGTGTACGGAAATATAGATTTTGTTGCAATAAAAAAAAATACACCGGAATGCTGTCTACACATTCCGGCATATTATTAAGTATTTGAGTTGCCGGTTTCCCGGCGAATTAAATTGGAGAAAATCTATGCTAACGCTTTGCCCAAAGCCTTGCACGCATCAATTGCTTCATCATCCGGTGCTTCATTGCATATAACAAAATCACATGCCATAACAGCACCATCATTTCTGCATGTCTCATCCCAGTTTCTCATCCACTCACCATCGCCCCATCCATAAGAGCCAAAAAGTGCTATTTTTTTGCCATTTAACTTCGCCTCGCACTGTGCAAATACAGGTTCAAATTCACCTTCTTCTAACTGTTCAGCTCCCATTGAAGGACATCCGAAAGCTATGGCATCATATTCATCCATCTTATCAGCACTAAAATCAGATACAAATATTACATCTGCCTGTGCTCCTGCTTCCTTTGCTCCTTCTGCAACATTAGTTGCCATAACTCCTGTATTTCCTGTTCCACTCCAAAAAACTACTGCCACTTTACTCATTAATCTTATTCCTTTCTGCCACAATATATTTATGGTTAATACTCCTTAGCTATAGTAAGGAATTATCCATTTTACGCTGCCACTGTAAGCTTCAAAATGCTTCTTCCGGCATTCCATAGTTTTGTATAAATCAATCTGCACTTATCATATCTGGCAAATTGTTTCACTGCTGCCGATTCGTCGCCATAAACCTTCCAATAACCACAACACTTGAAATTATCCCCTTTATTTTCAATAAATCCAATAACATCTTCCACCGGATAATCCAAAAACAATCCGATTTCATGGGGAAAGTCATTTAAATTTCTAAGCCTCTCTTTCAAATGTGCAATGGAATACTTTACATCACAACATGTATACCCACATTTTTTTAGCAGCTCCCATGTCTTCTCCTGCTTCAAATCCTCTTGCAGTCTATTAGTCCTATATACATATATTAATGCTGATTTTTCATTTTCCCGCAATATTTCTATGCTTATTCCTTTTTCTTCAAATATCGTGTTCATGTCTTTTACATTTTTGTAAACGTCTTCCCTTGTTAATCCATCCCATGTATAAAACCAGTTGAATAAACTGGCGGTTTTTAGAGATGCCAGAGTGGAAGAACACCATTCAATAAGATATTTTTCAAGCATGTTTTTTACCTTTTCACGTTAAAAGCTGCCATACCCGGATAAACTGCCGCATCTTTTAATTCTTCTTCAATTCTTAATAACTGATTGTATTTTGCCACACGTTCAGTTCTGCTTGGTGCTCCTGTTTTAATCTGGCATGTATTAAGAGCCACTGCCAAATCAGCTATAGTTGTATCTTCAGTTTCACCGGAACGATGAGATGATATTGCGGTGTATCCTGCCTTGTGTGCCATTTTAATTGCCTCTAAAGTTTCTGATACTGAGCCAATCTGATTTAATTTAATAAGGATTGAATTTCCACATCCTAATTCTATACCTTTTCCTAATCTTTCAGTGTTAGTTACAAACAAGTCATCTCCTACTAACTGAACCTTGTCTCCTAATTCTTTTGTAAGAACCTGCCATCCTTTCCAATCTTCTTCATCTAACGCATCTTCAATTGAGATGATTGGATATTTGTCAACTAACTTTTTCCAATGCTCAATAAGTTCATTTGATGTATATTTTGTGCCTGCTTTTGGTAAAATATACTCGCCTTTCTTTTCCCCTTTCCATTCGCTAGAAGCAGCATCCATTGCCAACATAAAATCTTTTCCCGGCTGGTAGCCTGCTTTTTCAATTGCCTTTAAAATATATTCAATAGCTTCTTCGTCACTCTTTAAGTCCGGTGCAAATCCGCCTTCGTCACCCACCGATGTAGCAAATCCTTTTTCTTTTAATAATGTGCTTAACTGATGAAATACCTCTGCACACCATCTAAGAGCTTCTTTAAATGTTTCTGCCCCTGCCGGCATTATCATAAATTCCTGAACGTCTACAGTGTTTGCCGCATGAGCTCCACCGTTTAAAATGTTCATCATTGGAACCGGAAGTCTGTTTCCTGATATTCCTCCTAAAAATCTATACAAAGGAATGTCTAATGATATTGCAGCTGCTCTGGCACTGGCAATTGAAACTGCCAAAATGGCATTTGCTCCAAGATTTGATTTATCTTTAGTTCCGTCTGCTTCAATCATAGCCTTGTCAACTGCGTATATATCTGATGCATCCATTCCCTTTAACACATCATTAATAGTTGTATTAATATTTTCTACTGCTTTTAAAACACCCTTTCCCTGATATCTGCTTTTATCACCATCTCTTAACTCAAGGGCTTCAAACTCACCTGTTGATGCTCCACTAGGTGCAGTTCCTCTTCCTACTGTTCCGTCTGCCAAATAAACTTCTGCTTCTACTGTAGGATTTCCTCTTGAATCCATGATTTCACGTCCTACGACTTTTTCAATCTGTAAATAATTCATTGTATGTTCCTCCATATTTCTATAAAAAATAAATTTTAGTCTTGAAATAATTAAGTAAGGAATCCGAATGGAAGGCAGCTACCCCTTCCATTTCCCGTTCGGAGTCCAAATGTCTATTCAAAAGAGGTTAGTTATTTCTAACCATAGTTATAATATACTAACATTTTGATAAAAGTCAATAGGGAATTTGAGATTTTTTATTTTTTTAAGTTAGACGTTAAGGAAGAGGGATGGTGTGTGCTTTTCCCATAATAGCAAATTTATTTGTTTTTCCGGGGTGGGTACCATTGACCAGTTCAAATTGCCACTTTCAACTGTTCTTAAACACATTGTCCCCTAACAAATTTCATGCCACACTTATATTTGACTTTCCAATCGCAGCAGATAACTACTATCTCAACAATTGTCCACAAAAAGGCACCACGTTAATGACTAACTTTCATTAACGTAGTGCCTTTTCTAAAATGTCCTATAGATATCAACTCTCATACACATCCACAGATATTCTATAATGTTTAATCTATATACACATCCACTTTTATATTTCTATATCCTTCATGCTGCTTAAGCCTATTGCCAGAGTTGATGAATTATGCAGCAATGCTGACGTTGCCGGTTGTATCAGACCGCAGGCCCCAAGAATTATCAGTGCAGTATTTATACCAACAATTGAACGATAATTCCTATGTATCTTCTTCATAAGACCTTTGCTTATTTTTATAAGAGTAACTATCTGGCTTAAATCTTCACCATCTATAGTTATATCAGCTATATCTCTTGCTAACTGTGCGCCGTTGCTTATGGCAATACCCACATCTGCTTTTGATAAAGCCGGTGAATCATTTATGCCATCCCCAATCATTATGACACATCTGCCCTTTTCGGTTTCACTTTCAATAAACTTTGCCTTATCCTCCGGCAAAACTTCTGAATAATACTCATCAACACCTACCTGCGCAGCTATTGCTTTCGCAGTTCTGTCACTGTCTCCGGTCATCATAACCACCTTGCTGATACCATTTTTCTTTAATTCCCTTATGGTCTCAACAGACTCCTCCCTTAACGGGTCTTCAATAAGAATAACTGCAGATAGTTTGTTTTCAATGGCAAGATATAAATGAGAATACTCCGGTGGAAGATTTTTGAACAATTCTTCCTTTCCATCAGGAATAACACACTTTTCATCTTCCATTACAAAATGATAACTGCCAATAATTGCACGCTTTCCATTAATTGTAGTAGCTATTCCGTGAGCTACAATATATTCCACCTTACTGTGAAATTCATCATGCGTAAGATTTCTGCTTTTTGCCGCATTAACAACAGCATTGGCCATGGAATGTGGAAAATGTTCCTCTAAGCATGCTGCGATTCTTAACAAATCATCCTTTGACCTGTCTTCAAATGCCACTACATCCACAACTGTAGGTTCCGCCTTTGTTAAAGTGCCTGTTTTGTCAAACACAATAGTATCCGCCACAGACATCTTTTCCATAAACTTTCCACCTTTAACGGTTATTTTATAGTCATTTGACTGTCTTATCGCTGCTAAAACAGATATTGGCATGGCAAGCTTAAGAGCACATGAATAATCGACCATAAGAATGGAAATGGCTTTTGTTGCATTTCTTGTAAGAAGATAAGTCAAAATCGTTCCTCCCAAAGAATATGGAACTAACTTATCTGCCAAATGCTCTGCCTTTCCTTCCATTGATGACTTAAGCTTCTCTGACTCCTCTATCATATATACAATTTTGTCAAATTTACCTGAGCCACTGGTTTCCTTTACAATAACACCTATTTCTCCTTCTTCAACCACCGTTCCTGCATAAACATAATTTCCTTTTATTTTACGAACCGGAACAGCTTCACCGGTCATAGATGCCTGATTAATCATGGCTTCGCCATCTGCCACTTCGCCATCAAATGGAACTACTTCGCCCATTCTTGCAACAACTATGTCTCCTTTTTTAATATCTTTAGCCGGCACCATAATCTCTGTACCGTCCTTTTTCAGCCATACTTTGTTGATATTAAGTGACATACTACGTGCTAAATCACCTACAGACTTCTTATGTGTCCACTCTTCTAAGAGTTCGCCTACTCCTAACAGAAACATAATTGAACCTGCAGTATTAATATCGCCCCTAATCATGGAAACGCTAATGGCCGTGGCATCTAAAACCGGAACCTCCAATTTTCCCTTTGCCAATGTCTTAATTCCTATAAGAACATACTTAAAAGCACTATAAGAAGTTAAAGCGATTTTAACCGGCATAGGCAAAACCACACGGCATGCATAACGCATAAAAATTTTATTAATAAGTTTTTCCTTATAATACTCGTTAAGCTGGCGACCTGAATTTTCTAAATACTGTTCCGGTACATCTACCTTTTCATAAGAAAACCTCTTAAGCATATCCAAAACAGCCTGTCTATCACCTGAATAACAAATGACCGCATCATTTGTTCTATTAAAAACCTGTGAAGAGATTATATTTTCCCTTCCCATAAGATAATACTGTAAAATATCTGCCTGTCTGAACGTCATATTCTTATAGACAAAATGTACCCGGAGTCTCCCCCTTATCTCATGTTTAATAACAAATTTCATTATTCTTCGCCACTTTCGTCTTCAACGCTTTCATCTTCAAAGCATTCTTCTGCTTCTGCTTTTCTGTCCTCGTTAATCTGCTGTGCTTCTGCATAAATGTCGCCGGCATTTTCCTGAACAGTTGTAACTGTGTCCATTACACAATCCTTAGCTCTAAGAACTGCTGCGGTGCAATTGGCATACACTTTCTTTGCATCTCTGCTTGAGAGAACCTTAATACCTGCTGTTCCAAATAATGTTCCTGCTGCAAATACAGCTACCTTCTTTAAAATATCCATTATAAAACCCTCCTATAATATGTATTGCCCCCTCCCTTCGGTCAGCGGCATTTCGTCGGAAACATCCTTAGCCATGAAGTTGATTCATTATGTTTCCTTCTGCTTTTAGGTTTGTTACGCCTAACCAAATAATACTTCTTTTGTGAGGATTTTTCAAGTATTTTAAATAAGACCATCCCTTCAATGTTTAATTCAACATTAACAGAACAGCCTTATATTACTTACAGTGTACTCCATTAATCTTTAAAGGAAGAAATACACAATTTATCTTTAATTATTTCTGTCTTTTCAGCACTCATATATGGAATTTTATGTCCTGCATTAGAAATTGCTGCCAGTATTCTTATAAAGCCTTTGGTTATCCCCAGTTTATTTTCCAGAATATTCCGGTTAAAAGTAACAATTTGTATTTTTTCAAATTTTATTATAGTTGTAGTTGTGCCAAAAATTCCTGATTTTACTTTTATCTGGCTATTGCCAATATAACTTCCCTCTGTTTTGTATGACAATATGTTACATACAATAATCCACAACATAATTGCTGCCAATACCCCAATTTCTATTATCAACGGAATACCTAAAACAATATTACATACACAAAATGCCACTATACAGATTATATATTTTACAATAATCTTTAGCATCTTTATAACCCACACTGACTTTGGTTGTCTTTCTGTTTCACAGGAAAAGCTTTCGGAAAATTCCGGCAAAAGCCTTTTCATGATTTTTTCTGTGTTTTCCCAGGTATCATAAAAAGTAAAGTATGTCTGCTCCTGCTTTTCATCTCCCATGCCTACATTTACAATTTCCACTGCATATTTCTTAAACAATCTGGCAATAAAAGTCTGATGTACAATAATGGCATTTATTCTGTTGACAGGAATGGCAAAATTAACCTTTTTAAACAATCCGTGTTTTATATATATCTTGTTATTCTTTCTTTTAAGCTTAAAGTCATACAGCTTAAGGAAATTTTTAACAAAACCGGCTCCGGTGCCTAACGCCAGAGAAAATGCCACTGTAATCGCTACAACAAGTACTCTAAAACCATCTCCATCAAAGCCTGCTGCAACAAATTTCGGAATAATACTAACTATACTTCCAATACTTGCTATGAAAATAATTATTCCCAAAATACTTATTGAATATAATCCATTCATAATAATATTTCTTTTACCAGCAACTACATCATAATCTTCGCTATTTAAAATTTCCTGCTCTACCACATCATCTCCATCACCCTTTATCCGGTTTATATGTTTGATAATGTAATTTCTTAATTCCTCAGCATCTTTTTTCTTTAAAATTATTTTAACGTCCGTGGTGTTGGCTGTGGATAAGCTATCTGTGTCAAATTTAATCTTGCAGGTTCCTATTAACATTTCAAATAGATTCTGCTCCATATTAACATTGGATATATTTTTAAACCCAATAGTATTTTTTAGCGAAAGAATTGTATTTCTCTCCACTGACAATGTATCATTATCAATTATAATCCAGGTTTTATACCATACCCTAAATCGCCACACCATAAATATTGCTATAATTGTAATAAAAATCAGCAAAATAATGGCAACATAAACGGTTTCTACTGAAAAACCTCCATGGGACATATCCACTATCATATCTATAATGTCATCGGGACTTCCCATAATAATAGCTGCCAATGCTATTATTGCCGCTCCAAATTGTTCCACAACACTGGTCCAATGATTTCTAAATCTCTTATTTTCCATAGTCCCACCTACTTATCATCCAGTTTATTTACGTTACTGCCTTGAGTTTCATGGTCTAAAACGTCACCATCTTTCTGTACATCAGCTTCTCTCTGACGAACTGCTATTGTGTTTATCCTACTTTTAAGATTTTCAGCTATCTTTTCCGCCTTTTCTTCATCTAAAAACCTGATAACCACATCTCCTCCGGCAGTTGTTACCACAACTTTTGCCACCTTGCAGATTTTATCGAAAGGACCTCTTTGAATCTGCAATTTGTGAAGACGTTCAATAGGAACAATATTTCTTTCCACAAATATGTATCCCTCAACAATATCGATACACTCATCGTCAATTTTATACCTGTATCTGTGAAATCTGAAAACAGGACTTACTATGCAATTTATTACCACCAAAATTGTCACTATAACAAGTATAACTG
>NZ_CAKVZL010000068.1:0-12347 GCF_934835595.1 Eubacterium sp. AF15-50 | reverse complement strand
AAAACTTCAAAATTCTTGAAGATTTAGCAGAAGCTCTTGGTGGTGAAGTAGCATGCTCAAGAGCAGTAACAGATAACGGTTGGTTACCAGTTGACAGACAGGTAGGACAGACAGGTAAGACAGTTCGTCCACAGGTTTACTTTGCAATTGGTATTTCAGGTGCTATTCAGCACGTTGCCGGAATGGAAGAATCAGACTTAATCATCGCAATCAACAAAGACGAAGATGCTCCAATCTTTGACGTAGCTGATTATGGTATTGTAGGTGATTTAAACAAGGTAGTTCCACAGCTTACAGAAGCTATTAAGGCAGAACTTGCAAATAAATAATCGTGAAGCATTAAGCATAGCGAATAAATAAGAGATATAAAGAGAATGTCCCTTGCAACTATGGTTGCAGGAGGCATTCTTTTTATAATTGCATTGGACGAAGGAAATATATCTGCTGGAGATATGGTACTAGGCAGTGATAATAAATATGTGGTAAGTGTCCCATCAACCGAAGAAGGAAAATCCAATATAAAGTTGGAAAATTCAGATACAGCAGATTACTATGTTATGACTATGAATGTAGATAAAGGATATGGTAAAAACTATAAAATCAGACCTTATGTTGTATTGAGGGATGGAAGTGTGGTTTATGGTGCCATTCAGGGATATAATGTGTTCGATGTGGCAAAAAAAATATATGATAATAATTTAATGAACAATGAAAAATCCCATAATCTTCTTTATGACAATCTGATTAAATTAGTTGACCCTAATTATATGAGGTTGGATTTTGACTGTCCTAAAATAAATGCTGACACATAGAAGAATATATTAATTTGTAAAAATGTCAAAAATTACTTTTTGCACTAATTTGTTGAAAAATTAGGTAGATATAAACTGAATTTGTGGTATAATTAAATGGTGTTTTGCACGAATAAATATATTCTAAAGAAAGGAAATGTATGGTCAGAGGACTGTACGGAGAGGAAAATGTTAGAAAAAATTTTCAAACTCAAACAGAACAACACTTCTGTAAAAACAGAAGTAATTGCGGGTCTTACAACATTTATGACTATGGCATATATTTTGGCTGTAAACCCGAACATCTTAGGTGATGGCACAGGCATGGATAAGGAAGCTATTCTTATTGCAACATGTTTAGCATCATTTATCGGTACTATGTGTATGGCTTTTATGGCAAATCTTCCATTTGCTTTATCAGCAGGTCTTGGACTTAATGCATATTTTGCATACACAGTTTGTGGCGAAATGGGATATTCATGGAAGGTAGCATTATTTGCAGTATTTATTGAAGGTATTATCTTTATTGTACTTTCATTAACAAATGTACGTGAAGCTATCTTTGATGCAATTCCACTTAATCTTAAGAAAGCAGTATCAGTTGGTATCGGTTTATTTATTGCATTTATCGGATTACAGAATGCAGGTCTTGTTGTAGATTCATCAACACTTGTTACTATTACTGATTTCACAAAGAATTTCCACACAGCCGGAATCACAGCATTATTAGCTGTTATTGGTGTATTTATTACAGCTATACTTTATATTAAGAGAGTTAAAGGATCAATTCTTATTGGTATCGTATCAACATGGGTTCTTGGAATTATATGTGAACTTACAAAAATCTATGTTCCTGATAACGAGAGCTTTTTCTCAGTTATTCCTACAAGATTTGTAAGCTTTGATTTTTCAGCATTAGGAAAAACATTTGGACAGTGCTTTAATCTTGATTTCAAGGCTGTAGGTATTGTAAACTTTATTATTGTTGTATTTGCATTCCTTTTTGTTGACTTATTTGATACATTGGGAACAATTATCGGTGTAAGTACAAAGGCAGGTATGCTTGATGAAAACGGAAAGTTACCAAATATCAAACATGCACTTTTATCAGATGCTATTGCAACATCAGCAGGTGCTGTACTTGGTACATCAACAACAACAACATTCGTTGAGTCATCAGCAGGTGTAGCAGAAGGTGGACGTACAGGTCTTACAGCAGTTGTTACAGGTGTGTTATTCTTAGTAGCTGTAATCTTCTCACCTTTATTTATAACAATTCCATCATTCGCTACAGCTCCGGCACTTATTATGGTTGGATTCCTTATGTTTGGTGCAATTACAGACATTAAGTTTACAGATGAGAATTTAACAGAAGCAATTCCTGCTTACCTTTGTATTATTGCAATGCCATTATTCTATAGCATTTCAGAAGGTATTTCAGTAGGTATTATTTCATATGTATTACTTAACCTTGTTTGTGGAAAGGGTAAGAAGGTTAAACCATTATTATATGTTTTAGCTGTATTATTCGTTTTGAAATATATATTCTTATAAAAAGTTTAAAACCAATAAACAAAACAAAACCGGGCTTCAAAGCCCGGTTTTGTTTTGTTTGTCTATCATTATTTTATTATTGTATTATTTCATCATCAGGCATAACCAATGCTGCTATGATGTAAGCAACAATACCCGTACCACATGAACACAATGTAACAAGACACCAAATAAGTCTTACAACAGTAGAATCAATGTTTAAATAAACACCTAAACCGCCACATACACCGCATAACTTTCTGTCAGTACCGGATTTACATAGTCTTTTCTTCATAAAAAACTCCTTATCTTATTAATAAGTCATAGCCTTTTCTTCGCCACTCATAACCCTTAATGCACCCTGTGCTAAAGCTAATAATTCATCTTCACCAGGATAAATTGTTATAGGAGCAAGGAAACTTACAGCGTTCTTGAAGTATTCCTGAGTGATAGCATTGTAAGCAATACCACCTGTTAAGATAATCTGGTCAACCTTACCACCAAGAACAACAGCCATAGCACCGATTTCTTTTGCTAACTGATAATGGAAAGCATCCATTACTAACTGGGCTTTTTCATCATCCTTAGC
Source organism: Eubacterium sp. AF15-50 (assembly GCF_934835595.1). Lineage (NCBI taxonomy): Bacteria > Bacillati > Bacillota > Clostridia > Eubacteriales > Eubacteriaceae > Eubacterium > Eubacterium sp. AF15-50. Next base: position 9,434 of record NZ_CAKVZL010000068.1, on the reverse strand, counting down.
CATTTTTACAAGGTCTCTCATATCGTTAGTTCCAACATAAGCATTGAAACCACCGTTACCGTTAATCATCTTTGAAACTTCAGCCTGAGTATATTTTCCGCTAAAGCAAAGCTTCATTAAAGCACCTGATGGAAGTCCACCTGATCTTTCAGGAGAGAAAGGACCGTCACCATCTAAAGCATTGGCAACATCAATAACCTTGCCGTTCTTATGAGCTCCAACTGAAACACCGCCACCCATATGAACAACGATTAAGTTAAGGTCTTCATATGCTTTTCCAACTTCTTTCGCATATCTCTTAGCAACAGCCTTCTGGTTTAATGCATGGAAAATTGAAATTCTTGGCATTTCAGGGTGACCTGAAAGTCTTGCAACGTCCTGTAATTCATCAACAACTACAGGGTCAACAATATATGATGGAACATTGATTTCAGATGCAATCTCTTTAGCAAGAATACCGCCTAAGTTAGAAGCATGCTGTCCCTGTTTTCCAATCTTTAAATCCTCTAATAATTCAGGTGTTGTTTCATATGTACCACCTGGTATTGGTTTAAGAAGACCACCACGACCTACAACAACATCAATATCATTAAGGTCTACACCTTTTTCCTTTAAAACATCAAGAATAACTTCTTTTCTGAAATCCTTCTGATCATAAATAGTAGCATACTGTGCAATCTCTTCTGTAGAATGTCTGAGAGTTTCTTCCATTAACTGGGTTTCATCTTCATAAACACCAATTTTAGTAGAAGTAGAACCCGGATTAATAATTAAAATTTTATATGACATAACTGCCTCCTTTATTTTAATTTCTCTGCAACGATTGCTGCAAGAGCAATAGAGTTAACTTTAACTTCAAATTCATCTGAACGGGATGTAAGAATAACAGGAGCTTTTGTACCTGTTAAAATATTACCGTTTTTACATTCAGCAGTGTGAACTAATGCCTTATATGTAATGTTACCTGCGTGAATATCAGGGAATAATAATACATCAGCATCACCAACAATTTTTCTGTTAGTTGTTCCTTTGTGGAATGCAGCCTGAGGCTCAATAGCAAGGTCAAGAGAAAGAGGTCCGTCAACGATACATCCTTCAATTTCACCATTTTCATTCATTTTTGTAAGTTCGTCAGCATCAACTGTGCAAGGCATCTTAGGGTTTACAACTTCAACTGCTGCAAGCGGTGCAACCTTAGGACACTCAATGCCACAGGCATGAGCAATTTCAACTGTGTTTCTAATAATGTTTGCCTTTGTTTCGAGATTAGGATAAGGAACAAAAGCAACGTCTGATAAGAATAAAAGATGATCAATACCCTTTATTTCAAATACGCAAACGTGTGATAATGTTTTGTCTGTTCTTAAACCAACTTCCTTATCTAATACACTCTTAAGGAATGATTTTGTATCAATAAGTCCCTTCATGTACATATCAGCTTCGCCGTCATGAACTAATTTAACAGCAGTTCTTGCTGCTTCAATAGGATCGGCAACATCGATTATTTTATAATCATTTAAATGCATTTTAAGAACCTGTGCAATTGTTCTTATTTTAGATTCATCACCAACTAAAATAGCATCGGCAATGCCTCTTTCTTTTGCAGCCTTTACAGCCTCCAAAACAGCATCATCGTGTGCGCATGCTACAGCAACAGTCTTTTTAGGACAATCTGCAACCTGTTTTAGTAAATCATCAAAACTTTTACTCATATTCATGTACCTCTTAAATTTTATTTTCTTCAAATATTGCCCTGCAATATTTGGGATAAACCACCTTAAATAATAGCACCAGCACCACATTCGGTCAAGGAAAAACGCTATTTATAGGGAAAAGATGTTCCATAAAAAGTATAAATATTTTCTAATTGCTAACTTTAGACATAAAGGGTATACTTGTTTAGTAAAAAATTAATTTGAGGACATATTCATGAAGAGTTTACTAAAGTATTTAAAAAATTATAAGAAGGAATCATTTTGCGCACCATTGTTTAAAATGCTTGAAGCATGTTTTGATTTAATTGTACCGTTAGTAGTATCAGCAATTATTGACAATGGTATAAAGACAAATGACACATCATATGTGTTAAAAATGGGAGGAGTTCTTGTATTATTAGCTTTTGTGGGACTGGCATTTTCCATTACAGCCCAGTATTTTGCTGCAAAAGCATCAGCCGGTTTCGGACAGGAATTAAGACATGAGTTATTTAGTCATATTCAAAAGCTTTCCTATACCAATGTAGATAAATACGGCGCATCTACATTTATTACAAGAATGACAGCAGACGCGAACCTTGTTCAGTCTCAGGTAAACATGGCTCTCAGACTGTTACTTCGTTCACCTTTTATTGTTTTCGGTGCCATGATTATGGCATTTTTTGTTGATTTTAAAACCGCATTGGTATTTGCTGTTTCCATACCGGTTTTGTCAGTTATAGTATATGGAATAATGCTTATAACAATTCCTCTTTACAAAAAGGTTCAGGGAGCTCTTGACAAGGTAATGGGAAGTACCAGAGAAAATTTAAGCGGTACAAGAGTTATCAGGGCTTTTAATAAGGAAGATGAAGAAATTGACAGATATAATAGTGAAAATGAACTATTAAATAAATTTCAGATTTTTGCCGGAAAAATTTCCACAATAATGAATCCTATGACCTATATAGTTATAAACGTTGCTATTATTGCAATTTTGTGGATAGGTGGGGAAAGGGTTGATACAGGCATACTGACTCAGGGAAAGGTTGTTGCCTTAGTTAACTATATGTCTCAGGTTTTAGTTGAATTAGTTAAATTGGCAAGTCTTATTATTAATCTTACAAAGGCATTTGCTTCCGCGAAAAGAATACAGGACATATTTGATATACCATGCAATATAGAGCAGGGAACTTTAAAGCAGGGTAGTGATAAGGAAAATATTGTGGAATTTGACAATGTATCCTTAACCTATGAATTATCAAAGGAGCCATCCATAGAAGGAGTAAATCTTAAAGTTAAAAAAGGTCAGACTATTGGAATCATAGGTGGAACAGGTTCTGGAAAAACCACCCTTGTAAATCTTATACCAAGATTTTATGATGCCACGGAAGGCACCGTTAAAATAGAAGGTGTAGATGTAAAGGAGTTTAATAAGGAAGAACTGGGAATGAAGGTTGGTATAGTACCTCAAAAGGCATTGTTGTTTAAGGGAACTATTAGAAGCAATCTTTTGTGGGGGAATGAAAATGCCACGGAAGAAGATATGATAATGGCGTTAAAACGTTCCCAAAGCTATGATTTTGTTATGGAAAAGGATAACGGCTTAGATGCTGATGTGGCACAAAACGGAAAGAACTTTTCCGGAGGACAAAAACAGCGTCTTAGTATTGCAAGAGCTCTTGTAAGAAATCCGGAAATCCTTATATTAGATGACAGTTCTTCAGCACTGGATTTTGTTACAGATGCAAAGCTTAGGGCAGCCATAAAGGAATTAAAGGATACCACGGTTTTTGTGGTTTCCCAAAGAACTGCTGCCATAATGGATGCAGATAACATTTTAGTGTTAGATGACGGAAAAGTAGCAGGAGTGGGAAAACATGAGGAATTGCTGGAAAATTGTCATGTATATAAAGAAATATATGATTCACAGTTTAAAAAATCACAAGAGGAGGGCAAATAAATGAAAGATAATATGATTTCACAAAAAGAGGCTCTCATAGAACTGGGAAAAAGAATAAAAAAATATTGGTACATGTTGGCAGGCTCCATGGTCTTTGCTGTGGTGTATGTTGTACTATCCTTGTATATTCCAAAGCTTATAGGTTATGGAACAGATAAAATTATTGATGCTAAAAAGGTAGATTTCCCGGGACTTAAGAATGTGATTTTTACCATAGTGATTTGTGCCATAGTGGCAGGAATTGCCCAGTGGATTATGGGACTATGTAACAACAGAATTACATTTAATGTAATAAGAGATATAAGAGAGGAAGCATTTGCAAAGACGCAGCGACTTCCTGTAAGCTACATTGATTCAAGGTCAAGTGGCGACATAGTAAATAATGTAATTACAGATGTTGACCAGTTAGCAGACGGTTTACTTATGGGATTTTCAAATCTCTTTACGGGAGTTGTAACCATTGTTTTAACCCTTATATTTATGTTGCAGACTAACTGGAAAATAGCCTTAGTTGTAATTTTAATTACACCGGTTTCTTTCTTTGTGGCAGGCTTTATTGCAAAGCGCACCTATTCTATGTTTAGAAAGCAGTCAGAAATAAGAGGTGAGCAGACGGCATTAATAGATGAAACAATTAGTGGTATTAAAGTTGTAAAAGCCTTTGGACAGGAAGAAAACACTGTTAAAAGGTTTGATGAAGTAAATGACAGATTATGTGATGTTAATATGAAGGCAACTTTCTATTCCTCTATAACTAACCCATCTACCAGATTTGTAAACAATTTAGTTTATGCAGGGGTTACCATAAGTGGTGGTTTAGAAGCGGTTTTAACCGGAGGAATTACAGTAGGTGGTCTGACATGTATATTAAGCTATGCAAATCAGTACACAAAGCCTTTTAATGAAATATCAGGTGTTGTTACGGAACTTCAAAATGCAATTGCATGTAGTGCAAGAGTATTTACACTGATAAATGAAGAACCGGTAAAAGATGTTGAAGAAAATGAAGATACGGTACTTGATAACATATCAGGAAAGGTCGATATTGAAAATGTTGATTTTTCCTATGTACCTGACAAAAAGCTTATAGAAAACCTGAATCTTCATGTGGCACCGGGAGAACGTGTTGCCATAGTAGGGCCTACAGGTTGCGGTAAGACTACAATAATAAATCTTCTTATGAGATTTTACGATGTTAATTCGGGAAAAATATCAATAGAAGAAAAAGATATAAGAGATGTAACAAGAAAAAGCCTTAGAAATTCTTACGGAATGGTGTTGCAGGAAACATGGCTTAGAAATGCAACTGTAGCTGAAAATATTGCCATGGCAAAGCCTGACGCCTCAAGAGAAGAAATAATAAGTGCTGCAAAGTCAAGTCATGCTCATAGTTTTATAAAGCGTCTTTCGGAGGGATACGATACTGTTATAGGAGAAGATGGAGGAAATCTTTCCCAGGGGCAAAAACAGCTTCTTTGTATAACAAGGGTAATGCTGGCATTGCCACCAATGCTTATTTTAGATGAAGCTACTTCATCCATTGATACAAGAACGGAAATCAGGATACAAAGGGCATTTAACAAAATGATGAAAGGAAGAACGACCTTTATTGTTGCCCACAGACTTTCAACCATAAAAGAAGCAGACTGTATTTTGGTTATGAATGCAGGAAAGATTATTGAGCAGGGAAATCATGAGGAGCTTCTTGCCAAAAAAGGATTTTATTATAAACTGTGGAACAGCTAAAAGGCTGTGCCACAGTTTGACTTCTTAAAATCAATTTCGTTTTTTATAAAGTATAGAAATACAAGCATAATAGCAAGGGCACTTATTCCGGCAGAAACAATGTCAAACATTTTGCCGGAGAAAGAAGAAAAACTAAATATAAATTTTATCAGTTTACCCGCTACCAGACTGCAAAATAGCCAGGCAGTGGGTTTTATAATGTTATCTGTAGCGGAGAAGGAGAAATGTATTTTTTTATAAATATATAATCCGTGGAGAAGGGTTGTTAACAGATTACTTATTAAAAGTCCCCATAAATAGCCTGTTATACCAATAAGGGGAACTATAAACCAAAGACAGACAAGCCTTATAATGGTACCTATTACATTATGGACAAAGGCAGTGTTGGTTTTTCCAAGACCATGAAGTACGGAGCCTAAAGTAATGGATAAATACATAAAAGGGCAAAGCCATGCCAATATTTTGATATATTCACCTGCTTCACTATGACCGAAAATTGTAGTTCCTATAAAATCACCATAACATAGGAAAATACCTATGCAAAATATTCCCGTGACAAAGGAGAACCATACAGATACCTCTGTGGTTTTTATTACGTTTTGAGACTTGCCACCGGCATTTTCTCCTGCAATGGCAGGTAAAATCATGGTAGAAACAGATGTATTAATGGCTGATGGAAAAGTGACCACCGGAAGTGCCATTCCGGTAAGTATTCCATAAACACTTAAGGCATCATTAGAAGTCATTCCGCTTTTTACCAGAACAATAGGTACTAATATGGCTTCTATACATTGAAGAAATGTAATCATTATCTTGTTAATTGTAAGTATGTATGAAACTGAAAAAAGATTTTTAATCTGAAAGAAAAGCTGGTTAATTTTAAATTTGTAGATTTTTTCAGTGCTTATTGCAATTACACAGAAAATAACCCCTCCTAATTCTGATATTACCATTGAATATACTGCAATAAGAGGAGTGATTTCTATGGCTTTTTCCACCCAGACCAGTCCTAATATGTATAGGGAAATAACCTTAACAATCTGCTCAAAAATAGAGGAAACAGCCGGAACAAAGGTTTTCTTCAGACCTAAATAATATCCCGATACACAGGCATGAAAGGTGGTAAGGGGAATGGTTATGGCTGCATATTTTAAAAGTTTTTCACATTCATTGTTTTTTATTATGTGTAAAGAAATACTGTCTGCAAAATAAAAAAGCAGAAGTGCTGTTGTAACAGACAGAAATAATGACATTATAATGCTACTTACAAATACAAGAAATTTATCTTTGTTATTACGGCTTTCTGCAACAAATCTGGATACGGCAATTTGTATTCCACCACAGCTTAAGGCAACACAAAAGCCTAAAACCGGAAAGATTAATTGAAAAATTCCCATACCTCTTGCACCTATTAAGTTTGACAGGAATATTCTATATAAGAAACCTATTACCCTGCTTAAAACACTGGCAAGGGTAAGAATAATTGTACCTTTGATAATTTGATTTTTTACTGACATAGCAACACATAGCAATAATTATTTATACAATTTATTCAAAAAATGGGAAAAAATGCTATTAACATAAAATAAATAAAGGAGTAGGCCATGATATATCTGGATAATGCAGCAACTACAAAAATAAGCGATGGGGCAATAAAGGCAATGGAGCCTTATATAAATGAAGTTTATTCTAATCCGTCAGGAGTGTATGCTTTTTCAAAAATGTCCAAGGAACTTATTGAGGAAACCAGAAAAAACATAGCAGATTTTATAAATGCCAAACCGGAAAATATTTTCTTTACCTCCGGAGGAACTGAATCCGATAACTGGGCATTAGAAAACTCAAAAAATAACGGAAAACACATAATAACATCAAAAATCGAACATCACGCAATTTTAAATAAGTGTCAGCAGTTAGAAAAGGATAAAATGAAAGCAACTTACCTAAACGTAGACAGTCAGGGAGTGGTAAATGCTGATGATGTGGAACGAAATATAAGGGATGACACGGCAATTATTTCAATTATGTTTGCCAACAATGAAATTGGAACAATAGAGCCTGTAAAAGAAATAGGTAAGATTGCTAAGGAGCATAATATAATTTTTCATACAGATGCAGTTCAGGCTTTTGGGCATGTATCCATAGACGTGGAGAAAATGAATCTTGACATGATGAGTGCCAGCAGCCATAAGTTTCATGGACCAAAGGGAGTGGGATTTTTATATGTGAGAAATCCTGAAAAAATGATCCCCCTTATTTATGGAGGGGGACAGGAAAGAGGAAAACGTTCAGGAACGGAAAATGTAATTGGCATTGCTGGAATGAACGGGGCGTTACAGGAAGTGATGTCTAACTTTAATGATAGAGTGCAAAAGGAAACTAATTTAAGAAATTATCTTATAAACAGGGTTTTAAGTGAAATACCGTATATAAAATTAAACGGCAGTATGGCAAGAAGGCTTCCGGGAAATGCCAATTTTACCATTGCAGGAGTGGATGGTACCTCGTTAGTAGTATTAATGGATAATGACGGCATATGTATTTCATCAGGCTCGGCCTGTTCCTCAGGTTCAGATGCACCATCCCATGTAATATCTGCAATAGGTGTACCGGAGAAATTTGCTTATGGAACTGTAAGAATAACATTGTGCAGTGATAACACAAAGGAAGAAATTGATTATACCATTCACAGATTAAAGGAAAACATAAAAATGTTAAGAAGCAGGTAAAAAAAGAAAAACTACGTGTGCCATAGGAACAAATCCATACAGCCACGTAGCCTTACATAAATTATTTCTCATAAATCTTTAAATTATATCTGTTAACTATATCCTCTATTTTGTTGAAACCAAAACCTATATCACAAGCCTTATGGGCATCAGAACCTATCGTCACATATTTTCCACCAAGTTCAGTGTAACGTTTTATAATGTCTGTGTGAGGATTTGGAAAATCAAGACCCTTAGCAAGTCCTGCTGTGTTAATTTCCAACTTTATATAGTGAGTAATAATAAACTTTAAAATTTCATCAATTACATCCATGTAATCAAAAACACAGTAATTAGCATCTTTATTTGGGCTGTATCGCACTATGTAATCCAAATGACCTAAGGTATCAACGGAATTAAAACTATGCAAAGCATCAAGGAGGGTGGAAAAGTACAATTCAAAAGCCTCCCTGTCGGTGTGGGATTCCCAAAAACTGTAATAATAAGGGTCCATATTGTCAACCACATGGCAGGAGCCTATAACAAAATCAAAGTTTACATTATGTAAAAGCTTCCTGCATAATTGGACATTATCCATTGTAATGCCAAGTTCCACACCTTTTAGAATCTGAATTTTGTTTTTATACTTGTCTGCATAATGGTTTAATGTGTCAAAATACCTGTTAAAATCAATATAAGGTGACTCTCCTTTAACAGGCCAGTTAAAATCCTGATGGTCTGTTATGGCAATTTGTTTCATATTTAAAGAAACTGCTTTTTTTATAATATTATCTAAAGTTTCCTCGCTGTCAAAAGAAAAACTGCTGTGAATATGATAATCTGAATACATAAAAACTCCTTTATTAGTGTGCATGAATAAAAAATGAAAAAATAAGCAAAATATCAGTTGTTAAAACAATCAGGCTTTTGCATTAATAACAAAAACAGCCGGTGAAAATATTTTGTTTACACCTAGAAAAATATAACAAAAATACCAATAAAAATCTACTTTTAAGTGCAATTATGGATTTCTTGACAAAATTTTAACAAAAAACCAATAAAAACCACAAAAACACCTTGATATTTGTAAATGAATTATGTAAAATAAGTTTTAGGTTAATGAAGATTAACAAAAAAATTTTTAAATTCTTATTTTTAGGAGGAAAAATCAAATGGCAGTTAAAGTTGCAATTAACGGATTTGGACGTATCGGACGTCTTGCATTCAGACAGATGTTTGGAGCAGAAGGTTATGAAGTAGTAGCTATCAACGACTTAACAAGTCCTAAGATGTTAGCTCACTTATTAAAGTATGATTCATCAC
>NZ_CAKVZL010000067.1:0-12517 GCF_934835595.1 Eubacterium sp. AF15-50 | reverse complement strand
CTCAGCCATGACTATTACACTACTTCTTAATTCAGAAGGAAAGAAGATGGGTAAAACAGTTAGCGGTGCAGTATGGCTTGATCCTGAAAAAACTTCACCATATGAGTTCTATCAGTATTGGAGAAATGTAGATGATGCAGATGTTATTAAGTGCTTAAAGATGCTTACATTTGTTCCGTTAGAAGAAATAGAAGAAATGGAAAAGTGGCAGGGAAGTGAATTAAATAAGGCAAAAGAAATTCTAGCATATGAGCTTACAAATTTAGTTCATGGTGAAGAAGAAGCAAAGAAGGCACAGGATGCATCAAGAAAGATATTTGCCAACGGTGGTATTTCAGGTAATATTCCAACTACAACATATTCAAAAGATGAAATAGATGCCGGAAAAGATATTCTTACACTGTTAGTAGATACAGGACTTGCAAAATCAAGAGGTGAAGCGAGAAGACTTGTACAGCAGGGGGGTGTTTCCGTCAACGGAGAAAAGGTTAATGCCATTGAAACATCATTTACTACTTCAGAATTTAATGAAGATGGGGTTTTACTTATTAAAAATGGTAAGTAAGATTTCCACCTGATAAAAGCAGATTAATTATATTAATATAACCGGAGGCATAAAAATGAATAAATATGGATTAAATGAACTTAGAAAAATGTATTTGGATTTTTTTAAGTCAAAGGATCATTTTGTAAGAGGAAGCTATTCATTAGTTCCTCACAACGATAACAGTCTTTTACTTATAAATGCAGGAATGGCTCCACTTAAGCCTTATTTTACAGGACAGGAGATTCCACCAAAGAGAAGAATGGCTACATGCCAGAAGTGTATAAGAACAGGTGATATTGAAAATATTGGAAAAACTGCGAGACACGGTACATTTTTTGAAATGCTTGGTAACTTCTCTTTTGGTGATTATTTCAAAACAGAAGCTATTCACTGGTCATGGGAGTTCCTGACAGAGGTAGTTGGCTTAGAGCCTGACAGATTATATCCTTCTGTATATTTAGATGATGATGAAGCCTTTGATATTTGGAATAAAGAAATCGGAATTTCAAAGGATAGAATATTTAAGTTTGGAAAAGAGGATAATTTCTGGGAGCATGGAGCAGGTCCTTGTGGTCCATGTTCTGAAATTTACTATGACCGTGGAGAAAAATATGGATGTGGAAAGCCGGGATGTACTGTCGGATGCGATTGTGACAGATTTATTGAAATCTGGAACAATGTATTTACGCAGTTTGAAAATGACGGCAAGGGAAATTATACAACATTAAAGAATAAAAATATTGATACAGGAATGGGACTTGAAAGACTGGCAACAGTTGTTCAGGATGTAGACTCAATTTTTGATGTTGATACAATTAAAGCACTTAGAGATAAGGTTTGTGAAATTACCGGGAAAGAATACAAGAAGGAATATAAATGGGATGTGTCCATCAGAATTATAACAGACCATATCCGTTCAGCAACATTTATGATTTCAGACGGAATTATGCCTTCAAATGAAGGACGTGGATACGTTTTAAGAAGACTTATCAGACGTGCTGCAAGACATGGAAGATTGTTAGGAGTTAAGGGACAGTTTTTGGCAAAACTTTCTGAAACAGTTATTGAAAGCTCAAAAGACGGTTATCCTGAACTTGAAGAAAAGAAGAGCATGATTTTCAAGGTTCTTACAGAGGAAGAAAACAAATTTGATAAGACTATTGATACAGGACTTAGCATTTTAGCCGACATGGAAGAAGAAATGAAGGCAAAGAATGAAAAAACTTTGTCCGGTGAAAATGCATTTAAGTTATATGATACTTATGGATTCCCACTTGACCTTACACAGGAAATTCTTGAGGAAAAAGGATTTGATGTGGACGAAGACGGCTTTAAGAAGGCAATGGAAGTTCAGAGAGAAACAGCCAGAAAGGCAAGAAAAACTACTAACTACATGGGTGCTGACGAGACAGTATACGAAAGTCTTGATACATCACTTTCAACACAGTTTGTAGGTTATGATAAATTAATTGAAGATTCAGTTATTACTGCTCTTACAACAGAAAAAGAAGTTGTACAGGCATTAGCTGATGGCGACAAAGGTACTATTGTTGTGGAACAGACACCTTTCTATGCTACAATGGGTGGTCAGGTAGGTGACAAAGGTATCATTAAAACAAACGAAGGAACATTTGTTGTTGTTGATACAATTAAGCTTCACGGCACCATGGTAGGACATGTAGGTTATGTTAGTGAAGGTATGATTCAGGTAGGCGATAAGGTAACTTTAAAGGTTGATAGTGCAAACAGAAATGCAATAGCTAAGAATCATAGTGCAACCCACTTACTTCAGAAGGCATTAAAGCTTGTTTTAGGAAATCATGTTGAACAGGCAGGTTCATATGTTGATGCTGAGAGACTTAGATTTGACTTTACTCATTTTCAGGCTATGACACCGGAGGAAATTGAAAAGGTTGAAGCCTTAGTTAATGAACAGATTGAAAATGGACTTGATGTAGTTACTGAAGAAATGAGTCTTGAAGATGCCAAAAAGACAGGAGCAATGGCATTATTTGGTGAAAAGTATGGTGACAAAGTAAGAGTAGTATCTATGGGAGACTATTCTATTGAACTTTGTGGTGGTACTCATGTATCAAATACAAGCACAATTTCATATTTTAAGATTATATCTGAATCAGGAATTTCAGCAGGTGTAAGACGTATTGAGGCTTTAACAGGAACAGGTCTTATGAAGCACTATGCAGATGTGGAAAAGAAACTTCACGAAGCTGCAAAGGTAGCTAAGACAGAACCAAACAATTTGGTTAAGAGAATCGAAACATTAAATGAAGAAATTAAGGCTTTATCTTCTGAAAATGAAAAGTTAAAGGCAAAAATGGCAAACGCATCAGTTGGTGATGTTATGAGTCAGGTTGTTGAAGTAAAGGGTGTTAAACTTTTAGCAACAAAGGTTGCTGACGTTGACATGAATGGATTAAGAAATCTTGGCGACCAGCTTAAGGATAAGATGGGCGGCGGAGTTGTTGTTTTAGTGTCAACTACAGGCGACAAGGCTAACGTAATTGTTATGGCAGATGACGATGCTATATCAAAGGGTGCCCATGCAGGAAATATGATAAAAGAAATTGCCAAACTCGTAGGAGGTGGCGGCGGTGGTCGTCCAAACATGGCACAGGCAGGTGGAAAGAACCCGGCAGGTGCAGATGAAGTCTTAGCTAAGGCAAAGGAAATTCTTGAAGCACAGATTGGATAGATACTTTTCGGGCTTTAACCTGGAATATCGTGAAAAAGCTATTGACTGTAAAGAAAAATATGGTATAATATTTTAAGTGTTTAGGCACAAATACCTACAGTTTTAGGAATCTATAACTGAAGGGAGGTCAGGAAGAGAATGTCAAGCGTTATCGTTAAAGAAAACGAATCAATCGACAGTGCATTACGTCGATTCAAGAGAAATTGCGCTAAAGCTGGTATCCAGCAGGAGATTCGTAAGAGAGAACATTACGAAAAGCCAAGCGTAAAGCGTAAGAAAAAATCAGAAGCAGCTAGAAAGCGCAAATATAATTAATTATAAAAAAAGTGCTGTTGCGACAGTGATTTACATCACGACTGCAACGCACTTTTTTTCTATGTTCTAACAGCATAAAGATTTCATAGTATATATTGGGGGGAGAATATATGTTTAACGTTGATAATGAATATGATATTCCAAGGGATGTAATTAATAATGAATGTTTATGCCAAATTACCGGAAGACGGGAAGTTATAGTTGAAAATTATAAAAGAATTAAAAATATCAGTGAAGAAGAAATTGAAGTAATATGCAAAAAATATAATATCCGTGTTATGGGAGAAAAACTCATCATAAGTTATTATAACAGTGATACCATGGTAATAGGCGGGTGTGTAAATGAAGTTCTCTTTTGTTAATTTGTTTTTTTCATGTTTTGAAGGAAAAAAATTCCACTACATAGTTATAAAAATTAATGAAAATCACATTTACAGATTTATAAATAATACAGGGAAAATAAAATTAAGGGATATACATTCAAAAGATGGAATTACGGAAATAACATTTAATTATAAGGATAAAAACAAAGTCCTTGATATTGCTGAAAAAATAGGAATAAAGATACTGGATATAAAAGAGAAAGGAATATATACATATATTACAAGGCTGCCTGTGATAAAGTCAGTGACATTTATTTTGGCAGTTTTTACATTGTTATTAATTATTAATTCTCACTTTATCTGGAATATTGATGTGGAGGGAAATTACAGTTATACATCAACTCAGATTATGAGGTTTTTAAAAAAGATGGATATAAAAGAAGGAATGAGAAAGAACCGGATAAACAGTGATGAAATAGAGAAAGAAATAAGAAGAAAATACAATGACATAAGCTGGGTTTGCGCAGAAGTAAAGGGAACAAATCTTATTGTCCATATAAAAGAAAACTATATCACTGAAATTTCCGCAAAAGAAGACAAAACTTATGACCTGATTGCTAACAGGGACTGCACCATAAAGTCCATTTTAGTGAGAAAAGGAAAAGGAGTGGTAAAAGCCGGTGATAAAGTAAAAAAAGGAGATGTTCTGATATCCGGTATTGTAGATGTTTTTAATGAATCCGGGGAAAAAATATTTACAAAATTATGTAATGCAGATGGTGATGTTGTGGGAATAACTAATCTCTCTTATAATGATAAAATTTCCGATACATATTTTGTTAAAAATATTAAGCATAAAAGGACTTACTATGCACCTTTAGTAGCGGGATACACGTGGAATATAAAAGAAAATGACAAAAATGAAACTGTTGTAAAATCGGAAAGAAATTTTAAAGCATTTGGAAATTTCTATTTGCCCTTTGGGATGGAAAAATATGTGGTTACAAAGTTTGAAAAAGAGAAGAGAAATTACACAAAAGAAGAAGCTAAGAAAAAACTATATGATAGATTCAATTACAAAATGTCCATATTAGAGCAAAAAGGGTACAAAATATTAGAAAAAAATGTTAAAATAGACAAGAAAAAAAATCATTATGTTTTTTCGGGGACGATTAAGTGTTTAGAACCTTTAGGAAAGGTTTCTTATATTGAAAGCGAAAAAATAAATGAGATTGAATCAGAGAATAATAAAGAAACCACAAAATCTGATTAAGAAAAAACATGAAGGGAAAAATATGAGCGTAATAGAAAATATAATAGATATTCCAATGGAACATGAAAAGAATGTTTTCGGACAGTTTGATTACAATATAAAGAAAATCGAAAAAACATTACATGTTACCATAATTTCAAGAGACGGACAGCTTAAAATTATTGGAGGGGAAGTGGCAGCTAAGAGAGCTCGTCATGTATTTGAACAATTAATGGAACTGTCAAAGCGGGGCAATGAGATAACAGAACAGAATGTTGACTACGCCTTATCTTTAAGCTTTGACGAAAAAGAGTCTGTAATGCTGGAATTAGATGATGATATTATTTGCAGAACGGTTATGGGAAAGCCTGTTAAACCAAAAACATTAGGACAAAAATCCTATGTAGACCAGATAAGAAAGAAAATGATAGTGTTTGGCATTGGCCCGGCAGGAACCGGTAAAACTTATCTTGCAATGGCAATGGCAATAAACGCCTTAAAAAACAATGAGGTAAACAAGATTATTCTTACAAGACCGGCTATTGAGGCGGGAGAAAATCTTGGATTTTTACCGGGAGATTTGCAAAGCAAAGTAGATCCTTATTTAAGACCTTTATATGATGCACTTTATCAGATAATGGGAGCAGAAAGCTTTATCAGTAATAGCGAAAAGGGAATTATTGAGGTGGCACCTCTTGCCTATATGCGTGGCCGTACTTTAGATAACGCTTTTATTATTTTAGACGAAGCACAAAATACAACTCCGGCCCAGATGAAAATGTTCCTTACCCGTATTGGATTTGGCTCAAAGGTAATTGTAACAGGAGACAGAACCCAGAAGGATTTGCCAAGGGACACGGTTTCGGGTCTTGAAGTTGCCCTCAGGGTACTTAAAAATGTAGACGATATTGGATTTTCATTTCTTGACAATAATGATGTTGTAAGACATCCTCTGGTACAAAAAATTGTAAAGGCTTACGAGGAATACGAAAACAAAGGAAAGGGTAAAAAATAGATATGTCAGTTTTTATAGAAAATGAATATGGTAAAAATATTGATATTGATTACAATACAATAATAAAAAAGGTAGTGGAAGAAGCAATTGACTTTGTGAAATGCCACTTTGAATGTGAGGTTAATGTTACCATTGTGGACAATGACAGCATTAAGGAAATAAATAAAGCTCAAAGAGATATTGATAAAGAAACGGATGTTTTATCGTTCCCGTTAATTGACTATGATTCTCCTGCTGATTTTACCAATGTTGAAGACGATATTAACTATTTCAACCCGGATTCAGGGGAATTAATGCTGGGAGATATTGTAATATCCTACGACAGGGTTATAAGTCAGGCTTATGAGTATAATCACTCAAAAGTAAGAGAAATTGCTTTTCTTACGGCTCATAGTATGCTACACTTATTCGGTTATGACCATATTAAGGAAGATGAGAGAGAGGATATGGAAAACAAACAGAATATTATTCTTAATAATTTAGGGATTACAAGGGAGATTTAAAATGAACAAAAATAAAAAATTAATAGTAACTTTGGTTATTGCAGGTATAATTACGGTGGCAGTAGGCGGAGTGGCACTGCTTGCCATGTTTGTTATACCTAACAAAAAAGTAGAAAAAACAGAAGTGACAGAAACAGAAGAGACCACTGTACAAACTGTTGAAACCACAACGGCAGATCCTTATGTAGGTAAAACTCCAAGTTTTTTAACGGGAGAATATGTAAAGGATAAAACAGCAAAAAGAAGACCTGTGGCATTAATGTATAACAACATTATAAACGCCATGCCACACTCAGGAATAAGCAATGCAGATGTTTGCTATGAAGCACCGGTAGAAGGTGGAATTACCCGAATTATGGGAATTTTTCAAAATTATGATAAATTAAAAAAGATGGGTTCAGTTAGAAGCTGTCGTATTTACTACTGTGCTTTTGCTTTAGAGTGGGATGCTATTTACAGCCATTATGGTCAGTCACAGTATGCTTTGGGATTTTTAAAAAGTGACAAAATAGACAATGTAGGCGCCCTTAATGCGGAAAATTATTTTTACCGTACCACAGACAGAGTGGCACCTCACAATGCTTTTACATCAGGAAAGAATTTAAATAACGCAATAAAAGCTCTTAAATACAGAAAAGAATACAAAAAAGGCTACAAGGGTCATTTTAAATTTGCAAATTTTGGTGAGAAGGTAGACCTTAACAGTAAGAAAACAGCTAAAACCGTGGAAATGGGATATGTTATAAATAAGCCGTGGTACAAGTTTAAAAATGGTCAGTATTACAGATATCAGTATGGAGAAAAACATATTGATGACCAGAACAATAAACAGCTTCATTGCTCAAATATAATAATTCAATTTGTGGATTCCACATTATATCCTGACAATAAGAGTCTTAATATTACATTAAACGGTTCAGGAAAAGGCTGGTTTATTACCAACGGAAAAGCAGAAAAAATTACATGGAAAAAGGACAAGCAAATGTCCGGACAAACAAAATACTTTGATGAAACAGGAAAAGAGATTGTTTTAAATACAGGAAAAACATGGGTGCAGATAGTTCAGAATGAATATGCAGATAATGTTGTCATCAAATAGAATAAGGATAAATAAATGAGTAACAAATCAAAAAGTAACAGTTTTATAATTCAGGGAAGCATTTTAGCATTTGCAGGAATATTAGTAAGAGTAATAGGTCTTATTTACAGAATACCCCTTAACAGAATTTTAGGGGAAAGCGGAATGGGATATTACGGCACGGCATTTGAGATATACAATGTTCTTATTTTGCTGTCATCCCAGAGTATGCCTCTTGCAGTGTCTAAAATAGTTTCAGAAAAGTTAGAAAAAAAGCAGTACAAAAACGCCCACAAGGTGTTTAAAGGTGCTTTAATTTATGGTATCACAATAGGTGTTATATTTGGAATGCTGGCGTTTTTTGGTGCTGACTGGATTTCCGTTAAAATATACAAATTACCTCAGGTTGCAATTCCTCTTAGAATATTGGCACCTACTCTTACGGTAGCCTGTGTTTTAGGTGTTTTAAGAGGGTATTTCCAGGGAATGGGAAATATGATACCAACCTCAGTATCACAGATTTTTGAACAGATTGTAAATGCTGTTGTAAGTGTTATTGCAGCCTATGAATTAGGTGCATATGGATATTCATTGTCGAAAATGGCTGATGAATCTGAAACATTTAGGGCTTCATATTCTGCTGCCGGTGGTACCTTAGGTACATTATGTGGTGCTGTTACTGCACTTATTATAATGATTATTATTTTGTACCGTCATTTTGGAAGCATTAATTCAAATATCAGAAAAGATATAACCAAGTCCGTGGACAGCTACGGTACCATAACAAAGGTGATTGTTTTTACCATTACACCGGTACTTATAAGTACAACAATATATAATATAGGAAACCTTTTGGACAATCCTATATTCCAGAATATAATGTATAGTATTTCGCCTGAAAGCACTGAGGCACAGAGAAGTGCGGTATATGGAAATTATACGGGAATTTACAGAACCCTTACAACAATGCCTATTGCCATTGCATCGGCATTATCCACTGCAATAGTTCCTTCACTGGTTCGTTCATATGTTGCAGGGGATAAGTCCGTAGTAAAAAATAAAATAGATATGGCACTTAAATTCTCCATGATAATTGCCTTCCCATGTGGTATGGGATTGTCGGTGTTGGGAGTGCCTATTAATAAGCTCTTGTTTGGAAGCAGCGGAGACGGTGCAGCACCTATGATGGTGTTTAGTATTTTCACAGTAATAGCATTTTCACTGTCTACCATTAGCAATGCAATACTTCAGGGAATAGACAAACTTAAGGTGCCAATTAAAAACTCAGCCATTTCTTTAGGCTTACATTTAATTATTTTGCCTTGTCTTTTAATTGTGTTTAAATTAAATATTTATGGGGTGGTTATTGGTGATATTTTGTTTGGAGCAACTGTTTCTGTGTTAAATGCCATGTCAATTAAAAAGTATTTAAATTACAGACAAAACATGTTTGAAACCTTTGTTAAGCCTTTTATTTGTGCAGGAGTTATGGGAGCAGGCTGTTTTGGAATATATAAGTTATTTAATGGTTTAATTAAAATTAATGCTATAAGTACAATAATTGCTATAATGGTTGCAGTGGTTATATATGCTCTAATGCTGGTAATTACGAAAACAGTAACAGAGGATGAACTTTTATCCATGCCCAAAGGGGCAATGATCGCTAAACTTATGAAAAAAATTCATATGATATAAAAAATCGTATAAAAAATACAAAATATGTAAAAAATATATGCAAGGAGTGATTTATTATGAGCAAACGAGCATATATTTTTTGTTTAGTGGTTTTTATAATTGGATTTTTGGCTGCTTATATCGTGGGAGTGGAAATAGGCACTAAGGAAGGTGACAATTTAAAGGAAAAGGTTGTAAATGTTTCACCGAATAACAAAAGTGATTCAAAGGAAGTGGAAGGCTACTGGGTTAAAGATTTAAATGATAAAATTGTTGTTTATAAAAAAGATGGAAAAACCGTTGTAGCTGAAACGGATATTGTTGTGTCAAGGCTTCCCGAGGCAGACAGAAAAGTCCTTGAAAATGGAATTTATATTGAAAATGCCGAAAAACTGTTTAAGTTTTTAGAGGCAAACACCAGTTGAAAAAAGGAATTAAAATGAAAGTAGTGATAATAGGAGCCGGAGCCGCCGGACTTATGGCGGCAATTACGGCAGCTGAATGTGGTCATAAGGTAACGGTTATAGAGCACGAAAACAAGCCGGGAAAGAAAATAAACGTAACCGGTAATGGAAAATGTAACATTACAAACAGTGCTCTTACACCGGATAAATATTATGGCAATAAAGATTTTATAAACAACGTAATAGAAAGATTTAATTATAAAGATGCTCTTAATTTTTTTGAAAATATGGGAGTTTATTGTTATGAAAAAAACGGCTTTTATTATCCTTTAAGTAATCAGGCTGTTACGATTACTAATGCACTTTACAATGAAGCATTGTCTTTAGGGGTTACAATAAAAACAAATAATAATGTGAAAAGTGTAACAAAAAAAGATGATGGCTTTGTACTGGATATAGGAATTGATTTATTTTGTGACAAATTAATAATTGCAACAGGGGGAATGGCGGCACCTAAAACAGGTAGTGACGGTAGCGGATATGAATTAGCAAAAGCCTTAGGTCACACCATTGTTAAGCCTTGTCCTGCACTTACAGCCTTAGTATGTGATGAAAAGTTAAAAAAGGCATCAGGTGTAAGGGTGAAGGCAAAGGTACAAATTAAAGATATAAACATAAAGGATTTAGGGGAACTTCAGGTTACAGACTATGGAATATCCGGTATTCCGGTATTTAATATAAGCAGGAGTGTTAATGAGAAAGAAAATGTAATTATTGATTTTGCTCCTGATTATACATATGACGAAGTGAAAATATTATTGGGAAAAATCCTTAAAAGAAGAGATAAAATGCCGGTATTAACGGCACTTAACGGATTGTTTAACGAAAAGCTGGCAGCTGTATTTCTTAAGGAAATAAAACTGCAAAGTAATGTTAAATGTACTGATGTTATAGATAAAATTACTATGTTATGTGATACTATAAAGTCCTTTGAAGTTACCGTAAAGCGAAAAAAAGGATTTGATTTTTCTCAGGTAACATCAGGAGGGGTTAATACTTCTGAAATTAATAGAGATACAATGGAATCCCTTATTTGTCCTAATCTTTATTTTGCAGGAGAAATAATTGATGTTGACGGAAGATGCGGTGGTTATAATCTTCAGTTTGCCTGGAGTAGCGGATATATAGCAGGAGAAAGTATAAGTAAATGAAGTTTTTAAAGGTTTCAAATATAAAGTTGAGTATAGATGAAAAGGAACAGAAGGCATTTGAAAAAGCTATAAAAATAGCAGGAATACATAGTGACGACGTAATAGAAAAAAAGATATTAAAATATTCCATTGATGCCAGAAAAAAGCCGGAAATCAACAAGATTTATACGGTTTTATTTAAGGTAGAAAACTATAATAAAACAAGAAAAAACGTTACGGTGACATATAAGGAAAAAAAGTATGATTTTGCTCCCACAGGAACCTGCTCCATAAACAAAAGACCGATAATTGTGGGATTTGGGCCGGCAGGAATGTTTTGCGGATATATGCTGGCAAAGTATGGTTACAAGCCTATAATTATTGAGCGTGGAAGCAGAGTGGATGAGCGCATTAAAAAAGTAAATGCTTTCTGGAATGGTGAAAAACTGGATACTTCCTGTAATGTGCAGTTTGGAGAAGGTGGCGCAGGAACTTTTTCAGATGGAAAGCTTAACACAGGTATTAAAGATAAAGAAAACAGAATCGGTTTTGTATTAAATACCTTTGTTAAATTTGGCGCTAATCCTAAAATTGAATATGATGCAAAACCACATATTGGAACGGATGTTTTAAGCGAAGTTGTAAAAAATATGCGTCATGCCATTGAAGATATGGGAGGAACCTTTTATTTTGACACTACAGTTAGTGAAATCCTGTTAAAAAATGGCAGGGTTAATGGGCTTAAATTGTCAAATGAAGAAGTAATTGATACGGATATTTGTTTATTGGCAATAGGACATAGTGCCAGAGATACTTTTGAGATGCTTAACAGACTAAACATCCCTATGGAAGGAAAGCCTTTTGCCATGGGAGTAAGGGTTGAACATCCCCAGAAAATGATAAATAAAAGCCAGTATGACTTTGAAGACAATAGGTTAGGAGCTGCAAATTATAAGCTTACTTACAAAACAAAAAAAGACCGTGGAGTATATTCGTTTTGTATGTGCCCCGGTGGCTTTGTGGTAAATGCTTCATCAGAGGAAAAGGAGATAGCAGTAAACGGCATGAGCTATTCTAAAAGAGACGGCGAAAATGCCAATAGTGCTATAGTTGTGGCATTATCACCCAAGGATTTTAGAAGCAGTCATCCATTGGCAGGAATGTGGCTTCAAAGAGATATAGAAAAGGCTGCCTATAAACAGGGAAAGGGCAATATTCCCCTGCAAACATATGGGGATTTTAAGAAAAAAATAAAGTCAGAGAAAATTGGAAAGATTATTCCTCAAATTAAGGGGGAATACACTATGGCGGATATTAATAAGGTATTACCGGATTTTGTGTGTGAAGCCTTAGTGGAAGGCATTGATTATTTTGGAAAGGTAATTGATGGATTTAACAATGAAGATACTGTTTTATCAGCACCGGAAAGCAGAACTTCATCTCCTGTAAGAATTATCAGAAATGATGATTTTGAATCAGAAATCAAGGGGCTATATCCAATAG
>NZ_CAKVZL010000066.1:0-12551 GCF_934835595.1 Eubacterium sp. AF15-50 | reverse complement strand
CAATATATGGGGCGAAAAGGAATAAAAAACTTTTATCTATATGAAGATAAAGGGGTGTGTTTTATTAGGGTGAGGGATTATGATGACATTGGTATTGGTAATTGGTATTGGCTGGAATACATAAAAAAAGTCGCAAATCACAATACAAAAGTTCATCAAAGTTATAAGGTAAAATTTGAAATGAGGAGTGAAAGAAAAATATGTGCCTTATACGGGAAGATGCTTATTATGAAAAACGGAAAAATAATTTTAAAAGTCAAATCCGGAAAACTTGTGAATAAAAAACTGAAGATACGAAAAAGATACAAAATAGTATTAAAACAGTTAGATGAGAATAGCAAGATTGATATTTATAACTAATAAATGATAACCTCAGGGGAATTTCATAAGAGAAATTCCCCGATTTTATGCCTATTGTAAGGAATGGTGGGCTATGATATAATCGTAAGAATGAGCAACAAAAAGAAAAAAACAGAAAGAGGATAGTTAAATGCCTAAAGTATCAGTGATAATACCAACATATAATGTTGAACCATATTTAGTAGAATGTATGGAGAGCATTACAAGACAGACATTAAAGGATATAGAAATCATTTGTATTAACGATGGTTCTACAGATGGTTCATTAAAAATTCTTCAGGAATATGCAGCAAAAGATGACAGAATTAAAATAGTAGATAAAGAAAACGGCGGATATGGAATAGGAATGAATATCGGCCTTGATATGGCTACAGGAGAGTATATAGGAATATTAGAGCCGGATGATTACGTGGCAATTACTATGTATGAAGATTTATACAAGGTGGCAAAGGACAATGACCTTGACTTTGTAAAAGCGGATTTTTACCGTTTCCAGAGGGGTGAAACAGGAAATATGTATCTGGTGTATAATCACCTTTCAAAGAATCCGGAGGATTATAATAAGTTATTTAATCCAAGTGAAACTCCGGAGGCACTTCTTTACATTATGAATACGTGGAGTGGAATTTATAAAAGAGACTTTATTGAAAAATACGGTATCAGACATAATGAAACTCCGGGAGCATCCTTCCAGGACAATGGATTCTGGTTCCAGACCTTTGTATACGGAAAGCGTGCCATGATTATAGATAAGCCTTATTATAGAAATAGGAGAGATAACCCTAATTCATCAGTTAAAAATCCTGAAAAGGTTTATTGCATGAACGTAGAATATGACCATATTAGAGACATTCTTATGAAGGATGAGGAAATATGGGAAAGATTTAAATATATGTATAGCGTAAAGAAACTTCACAACTATTTTGCCACAATTAGAAGAATTAGTGATGAGTTCAAAGAAGAGTACATTGGAAGAATAAGTGAGGAATTTAAGCGGGCGCAGGTTAAAGGCGAACTGAAAGAAGAAGTTTTTGATGAAAAACTTTGGGAACAGTTACAGCTCCTTATGGCATCACCAAAGAAGTTCTATCACGAGTTTGTTATTGAACCGCAAATCAGGGCAAATGCAAATCCTGATGAGGATATGAGAAGAGAATTAGATGACATAAAGAATTCTACTACTTATAAGGTAGGAAAGGCATTAATGTATTTGCCTTGTCATGTTAAGGAACTCATTAAAAGGGGTAAATAAATGGATAATATTAAGGTTTCGGTTATTCTGCCGGTATATAATGGAGAAAAATATATAAAAAAATGCATGAAGTCTCTTATTGATCAGACTTTAAAGGAAATAGAGATTATATGTGTTGACGACGGCTCCGTTGATGGAACATTGGAAGCTTTAAAGGAATATGAGAATTTAGACAATGTTACGGTTATTACACAGGAAAATGCAGGTGCCGGAGCTGCCAGAAATAAAGGAATGTCATATGCTAAAGGTGAGTATCTTTCATTTTTAGATGCAGATGATATTTTTGAAAAAGATATGCTGGAAGTAGCATATAATAAGGCTGTAGAAGATAAGGCAGATATGGTGGTATTTAATTCTGACCAGTATTACGAGGAAACGCAAGAGTACAAAAAGGCTGACTGGACTTTAAGATATGCAAAGATACCTCCATACACACCTTTTAAGCACAGACAAATGACAGACAATGTTTTTAAGGTTTTTGTAGGCTGGGCATGGGACAAGCTGTTCCTAAAGGAATTTGTGGACAGATATGCCTTAAAATTTCAGGAGCAGAGAACCAGCAATGATATGTTTTTTGTGTTTATGGCAACGGTGCTTTCCAACAGAATTACTGTTGTACCAAAGGACAAAGTTTTGGTTCATCAGCGGAGAAACAATGCAGTTTCCCTGTCTAATACAAGAGAAAAATCATGGCAGTGTTTCCATGAGGCTCTTAAAAAACTGAAACAGGGACTTGTGGAACATGGCATATACAAAGAAGTGGAGCAGGATTATATAAATTACGCACTTCACTTTAGTTTGTGGAATCTTAATACAGTTTCCAAAACAGTATATGATGATATGCTTAATAAATTAAAAAATGAATGGTTTACGGAGTTTGGAATTACAGGCAAGCAGGAATCATATTTCTATAACAAAAAAGAATATAATCAATATATGAAATTAATTTCAGAATAAATGAATTATACCTGAATGCAGGAGGATTTTAAGTAACAAATGAAGGAGAATATAAAGGTTTCTGTTATTATACCTATGTATAATGCCAGAGAACATGTAAGGGAATGTCTTGACAGTTTAACAAATCAAACATTAAAAGAGATAGAAATTATATGTGTTAATGATGGTTCCACAGATGATACTCAAAGTATTTTAGAAGAGTATGCCAAAAAAGATGAAAGAATAGTTATTTTAAATCAGGGAAATTTATATGCAGGAGTTGCAAGAAACAATGGAATGAATCACGCATCAGGTGAGTATCTTATCTTTTTAGATGCAGATGACTTTTTCAAGCCGGAAATGCTTGAAAAAATGTACAACAAGGCGGTTTCCCATAAGGCAGATATCTGTATTTGTAGCGTTATTGCATATAGCGAAAGGGATAAAGAATATAGAGAGTCCAATCATTATTTAAGAGAAGACCTTCTGCCGGAAAATGTTCCTTTTTCACCTAGAGATGAAGAAATAAGGGACAGTCTTTTTCAGATGACTATTCCTGCACCATGGAATAAATTATTTAAAAAATCCTTTATTAATCAGGAAGGAATCACCTTTGACACCCTAAAAAGGGCTAATGATTTATATTTTTCATATCTGGCAATGGCAGTTGCTGAAAGAATTACCGTTGTAAGTGACAAGCTTGTAAACTACAGGGTAGATTTGGAAAGCAGTCTTCAGGGAACCAATAAGGGTGGAACTTTGGAGTTTTTTACCGCTTTAAACCATCTGAAAAATGAACTGGAAAAAAGAGATTTATGGGAAATATTTGAAAAAACATATATAAACAGGGCTCTTAATACATGTCTTTTTAATTTAAACAAATGTGGTACAAAACAGGCATATGTAAGAGTATATAACAAGTTAAAATACAATATTTTTTATACTTTAGGAATCCTTGAACACTCAAAGTCGTATTTTTATGTTAAAAATCAATTCTCCATGATGGCAAGAATTGTTGAAAGAAAAGCAGAGGATTTGTGGGAAATCCTGCAACAGGAGGCTTTAGCCCAAGTTAAGCTGGCGCCTTATGTGAATTTGGAGGAGTGGACAAGACCTGAAATTACTGAAAGTAACTTTAAATACAAGGTATCTGTAATTATACCGGTATACAATGTGGAACAATATATTGGTGAATGTTTAGATTCCGTTATTAATCAGACGCTAAAAGAAATAGAAATTATATGTGTCAACGACGGTACACCTGATAATTCAGTGGAAATAGTAAAGAAATATCAGGAAAAAGATTCACGAATTAAGCTTATAAATAAAGAAAACGGTGGATTATCTTCTGCCAGAAATGCAGGGATTAAGGCTGCAACAGGAGAATATATCCTGTTTTTAGATAGTGATGACACCTTGGATAAACAGACGTTAGAGTATCTTTATTATGAATGTAGAAAAGACAATTTAGATCAGATGTTCTTTACTACTAAGGAACTGGAAAATTGTGATGGTACAACAATCAGGGATGATCAGTATATAAGAAAATATGATTATTCAGGAATTTTCACAGGACCTGAAATATTTGGAAAATGGGTGGATAATGCAGAGTTTAAGCCTTCTGCATGTCTTCAGATAAATAGAACTGAGTTTTTAAGGCAAAACAATCTGGTATTTAAAGAGGGAATTATTCACGAGGATAATCTTTTTACCATACAGTGTCTGTATTTTTCTAAAAGGGTAAGATATGCAAATGCAAGATTTTACATTAGAAGGGTAAGGGAAGATTCCATAATGACAGGGACCCAGAACTTCAAACATTCCCTGCATTTGTACTATATTATTATGGAACTTGAGAAGTTTGCCTTTAAGGAAAATGTTAAGCAAAACAAAAACTATTATGACTCTCTTTTAGTTCAGATGGAAAGAATATTAAAGGTGGCTGCGGACTATATAAAGGACTCTGATGAAGAGGAATTAAGGCAGTATATTTATTTCCTTAATGAAGAGGAAGGCATTAATTTCTACAGCTGTGTTGGAATTTTGTCAGAACTTAGAAATTCAAACCGTGAGCTGTCAAAACGTGCCAGAAACATGGAAGAAGACTACAGAGTTTCAAGGTTTAGAAATTACATGCAAGGCAAGAAAAAAGAGAAGGAAATAAATGCCGTAAAAGAAAGCTTCCGGAAAAATAGTGAAATGCAGATATCTCACATTAAAAATTCTGCAACTTTCAAAATGGGAAAGGCAATTACATTCCTTCCGCGGAATATAAAGAAATTGTTTAAAAGAAATTAGCGAGGCTTATATATGGGAGTTTTTCGGGATAAAATAAAGAAAATACCTTTTGTTACAAAAGTATATCGCAATATAAGTGGTGCAGATAAGCGAGAAATAATGGCATTGCTTAAGGAAAATCTCGCTGCTCAGGAAGAAAACCGGAAACTTGTTGAAAGGGTAATTTCACAGCAGAAGCTAATTAAGGAAAAATTGGCACAAAGTGAAACAATCCGTGAAGATGTTATAAATGAAGTGACAGATTTAAACAGGGAAACGGAAAACAAAATCGCTGAATTGTTAAAAAATGCGGAGCAAAATTTGACAAAATCTGTTGACAAGATTTGGAAGAATTATTATGCTGAACTTGTACGCCGTGATTACTGGAAGGTTAAACCTGAAGAAATAAAACGCATGGCAGGAGACAGAAAAATCTGGATTATAAAATGTCCTGCACCGGATAGCAATGCAAAGGCAGGCTGGGGGGATTTTTATTTCGCCAATTCATTAGCTAAAAATCTTGAAAAATTAGGAATATATCCGGTGGTGGATTTGTACGAAGATTGGTCTTGCGAATTAATGGCAGATTGTGTTATAGTTCTCAGAGGCTTGAAGAAATATCATCCTGACAGAAGAAATGCAAAATGCAGGTACATTATGTGGAACATTAGTCATCCGGATAATATAAGTAAGGATGAATATGAATTATACGATGCAGTGTGCATTGGTTCAAGATATTATGCAGACAAGCTTAAGGAAGAATTAAGTGTGCCTGTTTATTCTTTGGAACAGTGTACAGACACGGATTTATTTTATCCTGATGCATCAGACAAAAAGCATAATTACATTTTTGTGGGAAACTCCAGAGGAGTTCCAAGGGAATGTGTAATGTGGTCGGTGGATATGAGACTTCCTATAGAAATATGGGGAGGCGGATGGGAGCCGTTTTTAGGAAAGGAGTGCCCGAATGTGGTTGGGATAAATGTTCCAAACGACAGACTTCCGGACTTATACAGAACGTCTTACGCCACCATTAATGATCACTGGGATGATATGTTAAAATATCAGTTTATTAATAACAGGATTTTTGATTCAGTAGCCTGTGGACTTCCTGTTATAACGGATTATTGCGAAGATTTGTATAAAATCTTTGGCGACAACATTCTTTATTACAGAAATGAAGAGGAATTCAGACAATGTATTTTAAAACTTGAGGATAATTATCCTGAAATAAAGAAAAATACATTATCAATGTGGGATATGATAAAGAAGGAATATTCTTTTGAAGCCCGGGCAAAACAACTTTTGGATATTGTAAAAAATAATTAATGACAATATAAATTATTTAAAAAATTAGGAGGACTACATGAGTAAATACGATTATCTTATAGTAGGAGCAGGACTGTTTGGAGCAGTTTTTGCCAATGAAGCAACAAAGGCAGGAAAAAAGTGTCTCGTAATTGACAAGAGAGACCATATTGCAGGAAATATTTACTGCGAAAAAATTGAAGGTATAAATGTTCACAAATACGGAGCACATATCTTCCACACCAGCAACAAGAATACATGGAATTATGTAAACCAGTTCACTGAATTTAATAATTACATTAATTCACCTGTTGCCGTATACAAGGATGAGTTATATAACCTTCCTTTCAACATGAACACGTTTAGCAAAATGTGGAATATTAAGACACCTAAGGAAGCTCAGGCTATTATTGAGGAGCAGAAGGCTGACTTAAATATTACAGAGCCTAAAAACTTAGAGGAACAGGCACTTTCATTAGTTGGTAAGGACATTTACCAGAAGCTTATTAAAGGTTACACAGAGAAGCAGTGGGGAAGAGACTGTACAGAACTTCCTTCATTTATTATTAAGCGTCTTCCACTTAGATTTACCTTTGATAACAACTATTTCAATGACAGATTCCAGGGAATCCCTATGGGTGGATATACACCTATCGTTGAAAAGATGTTAGAGGGTAGCGAAGTAATGCTTAACACAGATTACTTCGAGTTTATTAAGGATAATGCTGATATTGCAGACAAAGTTGTATATACAGGTATGATTGATGAATACTTTGGATTTAAGTTAGGCCATCTTGAGTACAGAACAGTAAGATTTGAGACTGAAGTTCTTGATGAGGAAAACTATCAGGGAAATGCAGTTGTAAACTATACTGAAAGAGAAGTTCCTTACACAAGAATTATTGAACATAAGCATTTTGAATACGGAAAACAGCCAAAGACTGTTATTTCAAGAGAGTATTCTTCAGAATGGAAGCCGGGCATTGAGCCTTACTATCCTATTAACGATGAAAAGAACGGAAACCTTTTTGCTCAGTACAAGGAATTAGCTGATAAGGAAGAAAATGTTATTTTCGGCGGAAGACTTGGAAATTACAAGTATTATGACATGGATAAGGTAATTGAAGCTGCATTAGAATGTGCTAAGGAAGAGTTAGCATAGTTTGAATAAATAATACTAAACTAACTACGTAGAAAATTGCAGGTTATAGATGTAACCTGTAATTTTTTATATTACAGGTTTTATAATTGGGATAATTCCTAATTTAAAATAAATAAAAAAGAAAGAAAGGGTAAAAATTATGAAAGGAAGATTATTAAAAGTTACCAGCGGCATTTTAGCCGTAGTTATGAGTTTTTCCTGTATTGGCAGGATTAATTTGCCGGTTGTGGCAGAGGAACACACAGCACACATTATTGAGGCAGGGGATTCCTATGAAGGAAATCCATTAAAGGGGATGTTCCCTTTTAGTGAAAGTAATGTGGCAATTCCACATAGTTTGGAATGGTTTTATATGCCTGTAAAGGATGTACAGACAGGAATGAATGAGTTTGACTGGAGCAAATTTGAAAAGAAATTACAGGAAACAGCATCAAGAGGACATCAGGCAATTGTAAGATTTTATTACGATTATCCGGGGGAAGAAACCGGTGTACCACAGTTTTTAATAGATGGTGGTCTTAATATGAGATATTACAATGAGCCGGGAGATTTAGGAGGAGCAGGATATTGTCCTGATTACGAAAATAAAACATTTAGACAGTCTATGAAAAATTTTATTGAAGATTTTGGTAAAAAGTACGATGGTGACGGAAGACTGGGATTTATAACTCTTGGACTTTTAGGATTTTGGGGGGAATGGCATAATTGGCCGTTTAATGGCTCAGATTCCACTAAGGCTAACTGGAGTATATCAACTACTGTCTACAAGGAAGTTTTAGATGCATTTGATAACAGCTTTAATAAAACGCAGTTAGTTGTAAGGGAGCCAAAAGATGGAATTGATTTTAGCAAATATGATGTAGGATATCATGATGATTCCTTTGGATACGCTACATTGTCAAAGGCAAATGGCGGTCAGTCATGGAGTTTTTGGCAGAAAGTAAAAAACGGAAAAGATCAGAATAAGTGGATGACCAATTGCATTGGAGGAGAGGTGTACCCTCCAAGTCAAAATGTAATATTTTCAGGAGTCACACCGGAAAAAGGGGGATTTCAGGACTTTGACAAATGTATTGAAGAAACCCATGCATCATGGATGATTTGTGCAGCAATAAGAAAGTATAGTGGAGTTACATTAGAAAATGCCAGAAAGGCATCTGTGAAAATGGGATATGACTTAAGGGTTTCTAAGGCTTATTATGACAATATAACTACAACGTCGCCTTTATATCTTAAGGTTGATATAAAAAATATTGGTGTGGCACCATTTTATTATAATCATGAATTGTGGCCGGTGGAAATTGGAATTAAAAAGGGAGATAGTGTTGTAAAAACATGGCGAACTACATGGGATTTGTGCGATATTGCAGCAGATGGAAAGGATTATTCTTTTGAGGATGTTATAAATAATCCGGACTTAGAAGCAGGTGACTATTCTATAGGAATTAAGGTTATAAATCCCGTGGAAAATGGCAATATTTTAGGATTTGCCAACAAAAATCAGGGAGCAGACGGGTGGCTTAATCTTGGAGATATACGCGTTACCGAAAAAGGCAGTGAAAAGGAAACATCCACATCTAAATTGCCGGAAGAAACTACTGTAAAGCCACAGGAAACAACTACAAATAATCAGGAAACCACAACTGTAAACAGACCGGAGGAAACTACAACAGCCATACTGTCCATTTCAGCGACGGAAAATGATGAAAATATAAGCTGCCACATAGAAAACAGTAGTGGATGCACATATTCACAATTATACATAGATGCCGATAATAATATTAACACAGGATATAAGAAGGAAAATGCAGGTTTTGAATACATGGTGGAAAATGGAGTACTATATTACCATGCTTCAAATGACAGTGATTGGGGATGGAGTGAAGTTTCAGGTGCCGGTATCAAAGTTACTAAAACTGAAAATGAAATGGAAATTAACATAAGTAAGGATAGTCTTGGAAGCATATCAGAAGGCGCAAAAGTATGGTTCAAGGCACTAGATGCATCATGGAATGTTATGTCAACTACAACTGTGGAAGAAATTCAAAAGAATTTATCAGATAAAATTGTTATATCAGATGATATGGAAATTAACGGCTATCAGATAAGTACAACTCTTGGAGGAATGAGAACGGTTTATTCATTAAATGACACCGTAGAGGGACAGGAGGTATCAGAGGTAGGTTTAATATATGGATTAGGAGAAAAAGAAAATATTGCTTCTGATATGTTTGCAAAAACAGACAGCAACAAGGTTTATGTCTCAAAAGGTACAGAAGAAGTAGGAAGATTTTCTAATGCATTTAGCAAATCACGAAGCTACGCAATGACAGTGCTATTTGCAACAGATATGGTAGAAGAATTTACTACAAACTATTGTGTTCGGGCATATGCAAAACTTAAGGATGGGACATATGCATACACAAATGTTTATCAGTACAATGTATATGATATAGCAGATAAACTGTATCAGGGTAAGCAAATGAACAACTATAATGCCCATAATTACTTATATGAGAATATTCTAAAAAAAGTAAAAAAAGATTATGAAATAATAGATTACGATTGGAGCGCAACTGTTACAAAATAAAACTGGTATTATAAATATGACGAAAATTGACTATACAGAAAATACCAGAATGTGAATATAATAAACCCCACAAGTACATATGAGAGGAGTATTCACAATGAAAACAAACAGTGTAACAGAAAAAACGTTTGGAAGAGAGCAGATTATTCGCATTGTTATAGCAGCAATCGCCATAGCATTAACTTATGTGTTTACGGCTTTTGTAAACATTACATTGCCTATTGCAATAAATGGTGGTCTTATTCACCTTGGAAACGTGCCACTTTTCCTTTTCGCAATTTTATTTGGTAAAAAAGTAGGAGCATTAGCCGGAGGTATTGGAATGGGATTGTTTGATTTATTATCCCCTTGGGCTATATGGGCACCTTTTACATTAGTAATTGTTGGATTAATGGGATTTGTAGTAGGTCTTATTTCAGAAAAGAAAAAAGGCTTCGGCTGGAGCGTATTTGCAATGCTTATGGCATTGATAATTAAAATAGTAGGATATTATTTTGCAGAAGTAATTATTTATGGGAACTGGGTTGCACCGTTTACATCAATACCCGGAAACATTATTCAGGTATTTGTTGCAGCAGTAATAGTTATGATAGTTATTGAGCCATTAAAGAAAGCTAAAAATTCATTAATGCCTCAGTAGGATTGGAGAATAAATGTACAAAATAATGACACCGGGGCCTACACAGGTAAAGGAAAATGTCAGAATGGCAAGAAGCCTTGAGTGTACAAATCCGGATTTAGATGAAGGTTTTGTTGAATTTTATAAAGAAACCTGTGAACTCATAAGCAGTCTTTTAGGAACAAAAAACGAGACACTTATATTAGACGGTGAAGGTATTTTAGGATTAGAGGCAGCTTGTGCCTCCATGACTGAGCCGGGAGATAAGGTTTTAGTTCTTGACAATGGCATTTACGGAAAAGGATTTGCAGATTTTGTGTCCATGTATAGTGGAAAGCCGGAGCTTTACACAGTAGATTACAAAAACACTATTGACGTGGCACAGTTAGAGGAATACCTTGAAAATCATCATGATTATAAGTACGCAACGGTGGTTCATTGTGATACCCCTAGCGGAATGTTAAATGATATTTCAAAAATCTGTCCTTTATTAAAGAAATACGGAATAATGACAGTTGTGGATTCAGTTTCAGCAATGTTTGGAGAGCCTGTAAATGTAGATGAATTTAAAATTGATATTTTATGTGGAGGTTCCCAGAAGGCAGTTTCCGCACCTCCGGGACTTACATTTGTTGTGGTAAGTGATGATGCCAAAAAAGCGATAGATAACAGAAAAACACCTATAGCATCATTTTATGCTAACTTAAAGGTGTTTGAGGGATATTACGAAGCAAAATGGTTCCCATATACCATGCCAATAAGTGATATTTATGGACTTAGGGCAGCCTTTGACAACATAAAGGCAGACACCGAAATGCTTAAGAGACATGAGGTAATTGCTAATGCCTGCAGAAAAGCCATAACAGAAGCAGGTTTAAAACTTCACTTAGAGTCAGGTTTTTCAAATACCGTTACAGTATTTGATGTGCCAAAGGAAACTACAGCTGGTGACATTTTAAAAGTAATGAGAGAAGATTACAACATTATGCTGGCAGGTTCCTTTGATGAACTGGCAGGACAGGTAATCCGTATCGGACACATGGGCTCAAATGCCAATTTAGATGACATGAAGGAAACAATGGATGCATTAAATGAAACACTAATTAAACTTGGTGTGGATTTAAAGGGCAACATTGGAGAAATATTTAAAGCAAATATTTAATTTAATATAATTTTATGATACCGGTTTGGTTTGGAAGGTGATTTGCAATAGTCAATGAAAAACGGAACCGGTATTTTGTTTTAAAATGACAGCAATTGAGGTATACTAGCCATGGAATAAAATTAAAGGAAAAATTCATGGGTAATAGAAATATATTAAAATTATTGTTATCGTTTTTGAAAATAGGTTTGTTTACTTTTGGTGGCGGATATGCCATGATTCCGTTAATACAGCGGGAAATGGTTGAAAAGCACCAATGGATTACTTCTGACGAATTATTGGAAATGGTGGCAATTTCAGAAAGCACACCGGGGCCTATTGCAGTAAATATTGCAACTTTTGTGGGATACAGAGTAGGGGGAGTCATAGGTAGCTTTTGTGCTACTGTGGGAGTAATTCTTCCGGCTTTCTTTATTATAGTGGTGATTTCCCTGGCAATTAAAAAGTTTGAAAACCTCAAGATGGTACGTTACGGGTTTATGGGAATCCGGGCAGGAGTTTGGGCACTTATATGTAAGGCATTAGTAAGTATGTACCGGGAATGTGGCAAAAATCCATTTTCATATATTGTAATGGCAGCAACTTTTATTTTAGTGGCTTTTCTTAATGTTAATGTTTTGACGGTTTTAATTATGTGTGCCGGGGCAGGACTTATCTATTATTCAGTAATAAGGGGGAAGACTAAATGACGCTATTAATAAAACTCTTTATTACTTTTTTTAAAATCGGACTTTTCACCTTTGGGGGTGGATATGCCATGCTTCCAATGATTCAGGAGCAGGTTCAGACCAACGGATGGATTACGTCTCGGGAATTAGTTGATTTTATTGCTGTAAGCGAAAGTACACCGGGACCTTTTGCCATTAATATTTCAACATATATAGG
>NZ_CAKVZL010000065.1:0-12746 GCF_934835595.1 Eubacterium sp. AF15-50 | reverse complement strand
CATGTGACCTTATGATTAACTTTAAACGCTTTTATCCTGTATTCTTCCATTTGTATTGTCTGAAGGTTTTCCGTTAATTCTATAAATTCAATATCAAAAGGAAGTTCCGGTGCTATTATTCTAAGAGAATTAACCACCTTTTCCAACCCTTTTGGCCCAATCATAAGAAGAGGTTCTGTTCGTTCTGCATTGCCCATAGTAAGTAAAAGTCCCGGTAGCCCGCTTATGTGATCTGCATGGTAATGAGTTATGCATAAAACATCTATAGGCTTAAAACTCCAGCCTTTCTGTTTTATGGCAACCTGGGTTCCCTCTCCGCAATCTATTAAAATATTACTTCCGTTGTAGCGGCACATAAGCGAAGTAAGATAACGCCTTGGTAATGGCATCATCCCTCCGGTACCTAACAAACATACATCTAACATTATTTCACCTTTACCTTTTATACCAGTTCAGTATACCC
The DNA here is from genome assembly GCF_934835595.1 of Eubacterium sp. AF15-50. NCBI lineage: Bacteria > Bacillati > Bacillota > Clostridia > Eubacteriales > Eubacteriaceae > Eubacterium > Eubacterium sp. AF15-50. The sequence goes on along the minus strand of NZ_CAKVZL010000065.1, from coordinate 12,283 downwards.
CTCTTCTTCAACAGGATATGTGAACTCTTCTGTAATTTCGTCATAGCATTTTTCACACAAATCAAAGGAATGTTTTTTTCCGTCTTTATCAGAAAAATATCCCCACTTATACTCTAATTCAAAGGCACCTTCCACAATAACGTGATTTTGAACCTTAATTTTCTTTCCACATTTATTGCAAAACACTGATTCTAACTGATTTTGTTTGTACACTCTCATATTCTTTTCTCCTATGATTTAAAATTCATAATTATTTTATTATTTTGTGTATAAAAATCATAGTGGAAAGTTATTCCGTTTATAGATTATGTTTCCACATTATAAGTGCGTTTTCCCTAGGTTTATCGTAAAAGTTTTTTCTTATTCCTTCTTCCTTAAAACCAATCTTTTCATATAATGCAATGGCAACACTGTTAGTCTCCCTTACTTCCAGAAAAACATCCCTGACACCTTTTTCATATGCCCTATTTAAGATATCTCTTACAATCTTCTCTCCAATTCCCTTTCGCCTGCTTAATGGATTTACTGCAACATTGGTTATATTGCCTTCTTCAAAGGATAAGTACATGCCTGCGTACCCTGCCACATTGTCATTTTCCTTTGCCACAATATAAATGGTATTGTCACTCTCCATAGAATCCCTAAATGCCTTTTCTGACCAGGGAATAGAAAAAATCTGCCTTTCTATTTCTGCCACCTGAGCAATGTCATCTACAGTCATTGATTCAATTGTCACTTTTTGCCTCTTTCATTTTTGCCTTTAATTCTCTTTCTGCCTGGGATAGACGGAGATATTCAGGCTTATGCTCCTTAGCTGTTTCTGTTTTTCCATTTTTGTAATATATTTCTGCAATAGTGCCTAACGTTGAGGCTTTATGTCTGTTCATGGAAGCCGGAGCGTAATAGTGTTTAGTATCCATTATGTCATCTATAAGTTGCTTATGAACATCTACTCCGTCCCCTAAAAACATAACCGATTCTTTTATTGTATCCAGTTCTTTTATCAACTCATCTATCATCATAATGCACTGAGGTTTAATGGTTTTCATTTCTGTTTCCTCAAACTTATATATTCCTGTGTATACCTGACCCCTTCTTGCATCCATTATAGGACATATTACATACTGGGATGAATATAAATTATATGCCAGTGCATCCATGGTTGGCACATTTATAATCGGCTTATTAAGAGCAAGCCCTATGCCTTTTGCAGTGGCACTGCCTATCCTTAAGCCTGTATATGAACCCGGACCACCTGTAATTGCTACTGCATCTATACTATCCATATCTATTTCTATCATTTTCACTATTTCCGCAATCATTGGTAACAGTGTCTGGGAATGAGTTTTCTTATGATTAATGGTATATTCTGCGTTTAAAATTCCATCTGTTGTTATGGCTACGGTAGCCACCATGGATGAACTGTCTATTGCTAAAATCCTCATTTTTTCTCCTAATCACTTACAGTTATTTTTCTATAATCAAGACCATTTTCAAGGTTTTTTTCAATCAAAACAATTTTTGCTTCATCAGGTATTAATTCCTCTATTAATTTTGCCCATTCTATAAGGCATACTCCCTGACCATAAAAATAGTCTTCATAACCTATTTCATACATTTCTTCAGGATCACCAATTCTATATACGTCAAAATGATATAATGGCAGACGCCCCTCATCATATTCCTGGATAATGGTAAATGTGGGACTGTTTACAGCCTCGTCAATTCCAAGTCCCTTGGCAAATCCCTGGGTAAACACCGTCTTTCCTACACCTAAGTCTCCGTCAAGACAGATTATCTCCCCAGCTTTTGCTTCGAGTCCTATTTTTTTACCTAATTCAAAAGTCTCCTTTGGAGACATTGTCTCATAAATCATATTTGCTCCTAAAAAAATATTGTTTACAATCATAAGGCTATATTATAAACCCAAATATGATTATAAACAATATTCTTATTATTTTCAAATTATATATTTATTTGTGTCCAATGCTTTTAATAAAAGTGCTTATGCGTTTATACAGCAAAAATGTAATTATACTGTCAATTACACCTTTTATAATATTAAATGGTGCCACACACACAATTGTAAATGAAAGCTTGCTTCCTACTAAAGGGTTAATGCTTTTTCCTGCGGCAAGTATTCCATCAAGAGGTGTTCCAAAGGCTTTTACATAAAATGGTATCATAATGAAGTAGTTAAGCACTACGCCGGCTACTGCCATAAATACGGTTCCTGCACATACGCCTATCAATGCGCCCTTCTTTGTTTTGATTTTCTTATAAATAATACTTGCAGGTACTATGAAACAGCATCCTATACAGAAATTTGCGAAATCACCAACATATGCCGTAGATGTGCCTTTAATCATTATCTTAATGATAATTTTGACCGCTTCCATTATAACTCCTGCCACAGGGCCGGCAATAAAGGAGCCTATAAGTACAGGCACTTCGCTTAAGTCCATTTCATAAAATCCCGGTGCTATAAATGGTATTGGAAATTCCCATAACATAAGAACTCCTCCTAATGCTGCAAACACCGCCATTAATACAAGATTTTTTGTGTTGAATAATTCTTTCATAAATATAATCTCCTTTCTTTTTCTCAGGAAATTCTTCTTTTTAATTCTGCATTAGTTAATTATTTCTACTAATATCAGAAAAGCCCTGAGTATAACTCAGGGCTTAAAAATTTCATAACACAATAACATTTAGTACAAAATTGCGTACTAAAAATCATATTACTAAATCTTCTACCATCCAGACTATACTGTCGGTTATGGATTTTCACCATATCCTGACTTGAACCAAATCAAGTCCTGCGTAAAACGCTCGCGGACTGTAACCGCCGATCGGGAATTGCACCCTGCCCCGAAGAATTTTCTGTATTAAATTATTCAATAGTTATGATAATACTATGTTATTTTTTTGTCAATGTTATTTTTTTACTTTAATAAATGCGTTATAAATTGCACGCATTGCAACCTCAAAATCCTGATCATCAACACCGATTATTATATTAAGTTCCGATGAACCCTGATCAATCATTTTGATATTTACACGTGCTTCAGCTAATGCTGTAAATAATATTGCTGCTGTTCCCCTGGCACTCTTCATTCCACGACCTACAACTGCAATAAGAGCCAGATCATTTTCTATAAACAACTGATCCGGATGAACTCTTGAACGGATTTCATCTAAAATAGTTGTCTCTTTTCCTGTTAGGGCATCTGTCTGAATAACCACACTCATGGTATCTACACCTGATGGCATATGTTCAAAGCTTACATTGCTCTTTTCAAGGGCACGAAGTACGTTTCTTCCAAATCCCACTTCGCTATTCATCTTATCCTTTTCAATATTGATTACGGACATTCCCTTCTTTCCTGCAATACCTGTAATAATATGCTCACAAGGCTCTGCCGTTTCAGATACAATCATTGTTCCCTTATCCTGTGGGCAGTTAGTGTTCTTAATATTTACAGGTATGCCTGCTGCACGTACAGGGAAAATTGCATCTTCATGTAATACAGTAGCACCCATGTATGCCAATTCTCTAAGTTCAGCATAGGTTATTGTGTTAATAGGTTCCGGATTATTAATGATTCTAGGATCACAAATAAGGAATCCACTAACATCTGTCCAGTTTTCATATATCTTAGCAGAAGCTGCTCTTGCAACAATTGAACCTGTTACATCTGAGCCACCTCTTGAAAATGTCTTTATGGTACCATTAGGCATTGAGCCATAAAATCCCGGTATAACTGCATATTCTGTTGAAGCAAGCTTTGGCACAAGCTTTTCAGCTGTTTTTTCCCAGTCAAAACTTCCTGATTCATCAAAGAACACATATTTTGCAGCATCTATGAAATCAAAATCAAGATATTTTGCCAAAACCATGCTGTTTAAATATTCTCCACGGCTTGCAGCGTAATCCCTACCTGCCATATGAGAAAAAGCACCTTTAATTGCCTCGAATTCTTTCTCTAAGGAGAAATCTTCTATACCTAACTCACTTATAATTCCGTTAAATCTGTCTTTTATTGCCTGAAATTCTTCATCAAAGTTTTCACCTTCTGATGCCAACTCATAGCATTTATACAACATATCTGTTACTTTTATATCTTCAACAAAACGTTTTCCTGGTGCAGATGCTACAACAAAGCGTCTGGTAGGGTCTGCAAGAATGATATCTGCTACCTTCTTAAACTGCTTTGCATCAGCTAATGAGCTTCCACCAAATTTAACAACTTTTGTTTCTTTCATGATTTTTGTTTCCCTTCGCTTATATATTTTAGTATATGAATTTTTATTATTATTTTGACAAAAGATAATCCATCATTTCATAACCATTTGCCATAAAAAGTCCGCTTTCTTTTCCACACTTTTCATTGTAGTCATGCTTTTCATCCTTTAAATCCGTGCTATCATAAAGCATATATGGAACCGGATCACTTGTATGGGTTCTAACGCAAATAGGTGTAGGATGATCAGGCATAACTAACAATCTGTAATCCTCTCCTGACTTATCCATAGCTTCAGTTATAACCTTAATCACCCTTTTATCAAGATTTTCAATAGCCTTTACTTTTCTTTCAACGCTACCCTGATGTCCCATTTCATCCGGTGCTTCTACGTGAACATATGCCAAATCATAGCCTTCATTTAAAAGTACATCTACTGCTGCTGAAGCCTTTCCCTCATAGTTAGTTTCAAGTCCTCCTGTGGCACCTTCAACTTCTATAACTTTCATGCCTGCACCAACAGCAATTCCCTTTAACAAATCCACTGCTGATATCATAGCTCCTTTTTTATTGTTCTTTTCTTCAAAAGAAGTTACACAAGGTCTTGTTCCTGCTCCCCAAAACCATAATGAGTTAGCAGGGTTAAGTCCTTTCTTCATTCTATCAATATTTATTGGATGATTAGCTAAAATATCATAGCTCTTCTTCTGCATTTCCCTTAAAACTTCGTCTTTTGGTAAATACTGACCAATTTTTTGTCCTAAAACATCATGAGGTGGTGTTAAGTCAACTACCTCTCCATTATCCCATATTGTGAGATGTCTGTAACTTGTTCCTACATAAAATTTATAAGTATCCGTTTCAAGTTCTTTTCTAACAGCCTCTAACAAAATAGCTGCATCTTCTGTGCTTATTTCACTGGCACTGTGATCTATTATAGTCTTTTCTTCGTATGGCAGGTCGTCTGTGGAAACTGTAACAATATTGCATCTTAAAGCAACATCCGTAGTTTTCATATCAACACCTATACTTAATGCTTCAAGAGGTGAACGCCCTGTGTAATACTTTTTAGGGTCATATCCTAATACTGAAAGGTTCGCGGTATCACTCCCCGGTTTCATCCCCTTAGGTATGGTATGTACCAATCCCACCTCTGATACCTTTGACAATCTGTCCATGGTAGGTGTGTCAGCATACTCTAATGGTGTTTTGTTTCCCAACTCTTCAATAGGCTTGTCAGCCATCCCATCTCCTAATACAACTATATACTTCATCGCTTCTCCTCACATATAGAATAAGTCTATTATATTTATGATTTATAGGTCTTATCCCTCAATTCTTATTCTTGAGATAATGCCTAATTTATCTGCCTTTTCACTAAACTTTTCTTCGCTTATTTTCTCCGTAATAAAGCCTGTTTCTCCTGATATTCCCGCATCAACGTACTCTACATTTCCAAATATGCTTTCAATATCCTTTTTATCTGCCTTTGTTCTTACAAAGAAATGTTTCTTTGATTTAGAAAAATCTTCTAATTCCAATTTTTCCTCATCCCACATAACTGTTGTTGACACATTTAAGTGTCTTACAGCGTCTACCACATCAGATACAACTGCGCTGGCTGTAGGGAGTTTTCCTGCTCCGCTTCCAATAAACACTAAATCTCCAACCATGTTTCCACGTACCAATATACCATTTACAACACCATTAACATTGTAAAGAGGATGCTCCTGGGATAATAACCTAGGTGCCACTGAAGCTACGACACCATCATCTTCATTCTTGCATTTTCCAAGAAGCTTTATTGATTTGTTCATTGTTTTTGCATATTTAAAGTCTATATCTGTTATATTTGAAATTCCCTCTGTGTAAATTTCTTCAAAATCAACAGTCTTACCTTTAGCTAATGATGCTAAAATAGCAATTTTTCTTACAGCATCAAAACCTTCTATATCTGCCTCAGGATTTCTTTCAGCATATCCTAAATCCTGTGCCTGTTTAAGTGTACTTGCAAAATCTGCTCCTTCTTTATCCATCTTTGTAAGGATATAGTTAGTTGTTCCATTTAATATTCCTGTTATTTCGCAGATTTTGTCAGCTGTAATGTGCATGTTAATCGGTCTGATAATAGGGATTCCGCCACCTACAGATGCCTCAAAAAGGAAATTTCTGTTATGGCTCTTTGCAATTCTTATTAATTCAGCTCCATGCTTTGCCACCAGTTCCTTATTTGATGTACATACACTCTTTCCTGCGTCAAGGGCTGCCTTTACAAAATCATATGCCGGCTTTAATCCACCCATTACTTCGATTACGATTTCAACCTCAGGGTCTTCTAAAATAATATTATAATCATGAACTAAAACATTTTCACAAGGGTCTCCCGGAAAATCTCTTAAGTCTAATACATATTTTACTTCAATTTCTTCACCTGCATTTGCAGCAATTAAATCTTTATTTTCTCTAATAATTTCAAAAACTCCGGAACCTACTGTTCCATATCCTAAGATTGCAACTTTAATCATATTTACTCCTCGCTTGTCATTATAATTTTGGATGTTTGCAACTGCAGATGTTGCCACGTGCCATAACTACAGGATTCTAAAGAAACTTTAGTAATCACACACTCGTAGATTTTAGCACGGATATAAACAATTATCAATATTATTGTTTATCTTTGTCTATATTAAGCCATTTTAAATAAGAATTTATGAATGGATCAATGTATCCGTCCATTACCTTACCTACATCTGTAACTTCTTCGCCGGTTCTATGATCTTTTACCATAGTATAAGGTTGCATTACATAGGAGCGGATTTGATTTCCCCATCCTATTTCTTTAACTTCGCCTCTTATGCCTGAGCGCTTTTCCTCTTCTTCCTGCTTTTTAAGTATATATAGTTTTGCCTTTAACATTTTCATTGCCTTGTCTTTATTTTGAAGCTGGGAACGTTCATTCTGACACTGTACAACTATTCCTGTTGGAAGGTGGGTTATTCTTATTGCCGATGATGTTTTATTAATATGCTGTCCTCCTGCTCCGCTTGAACGATATGTATCAATTCTTATATCGTCATCATTTATTTCCACATCCAGATCTTCTTCAATATCAGGCATTACATCACAGGAAGCAAAAGATGTCTGTCTTTTTCCTGCTGCATTAAAAGGCGAAATCCTAACCAGTCTGTGTACTCCTTTTTCTGATTTTAAATAACCAAAAGCATTTTCACCTTTTACCTGAAAGGTTATTGATTTTATGCCGGCTTCATCTCCATCTAAATAATCAATAACTTCTGTCTCAAAGCCCTTGCTCTCCGCCCATCTGGTGTACATTCTATAAAGCATTCCTGCCCAGTCGCAGGATTCCGTGCCACCTGCACCTGCGTTAATTTTTAATATTGCATCGTATTTGTCATACTCTCCTGAAAGCAGGGTCTGAATCTTCACTTTTTCAAAATTTTCAATAAAATCTTTTAATTCATTTTCAACTTCATCTACTATACTTAAATCTTCCTCTTCTTCCCCCATTTCAATTAAAACTCCTATTTCGTTATACTGCTCCACAAGACCATTAATTGTATCAAGGCTGTTTTTTAACTGCTTCATTTCTTTTGTAAGTTTTTGGGATTTTTCCACATCCTCCCAAAAATCCTGTTCCTCCATTGAAGCCTCTATTTCTTCTAACCGTTCTTTTTTTACCTCAATGTTAAAGGATGCCTCTAATTCCTTAACACTGTCTTTATACTGGTTCCACTGATATTTATACTGATCTAATTCAACCACGAAAACTCCTTAACTTCACCGCCCATATTTAAGGCTGATTAATTACATTGATATAATATTGCAAAAGACGGGCATTGCCCGTCTCTTTTACAATAAATCATAGATTTCTATGCTTTTCTTCCGCAACAGTTCTTATATTTCTTTCCACTTCCACAAGGGCAAGGATCATTAGGATATATCTTTGCTTCTGCTCTCTGCTTTGGTTTCTTAACGCCTCCGTTGTCATCCTTGTTAGTTCCTGTAACTTCAGCAACCTCTTCACGTTCAACTTTCTGTTCAACCTGAATATGATATAAGGTTTTAACAGTATCTATCTTGATATTGTCAATCATTATATTAAACATTTCAAAGCCCTGTATCTTGTACTCTACAGCCGGATCTCTCTGTCCGTATGCCATAAGACCGATACCTTGTTTTAACTGTTCTAAGTCATCTAAGTGATCCATCCACTTTCTGTCAATAACCTTAAGAAGAACAATTCTTTCTAATTCTCTGATATGCTCAGGTTCAGGGAACTCAGCTTCCTTCATTTCATATAATTTAACGGCTTCTTCCTTTAACATCTGCTTAAATTCTGATTTTGATAACTTTTCAATATCTGCTTCAGTAAGGTTAAGCTTAAACGGAATGATTTCCAGCATTGACTGTGAAAGTCCTGCCATGTCCCAATCCTTTGGTGCCTGATCATCTCTAATAAACATATCAACCTGAGATTCAATAATATCATAAATCATCTTTATGATGGCATCTCTCATGTTTTCACCATTTAACACTCTTGCTCTTTCTGCGTAAATGATTTCTCTCTGATCGTTATTAACCTTATCGTATTCCATAAGATTCTTTCTAATACCAAAGTTGTTTCCTTCAATCTTCTTCTGTGCTTTTTCAATTGTCTTCGTAAGAGCCTTGTGATGTAACTCTTCATCTTCAGGAACTCCCAATGCATTAAACACTGACATAAGTTTCTCAGATGCAAACAATCTCATAATATCATCTTCAAGAGAAATGAAGAATTTAGACTCACCTACATCTCCCTGACGACCGGAACGTCCACGTAACTGATTATCGATACGACGTGATTCATGTCTTTCTGTTCCTACTATCTTAAGTCCACCGGCAGCTCTTGCATCATCATCAAGTTTAATATCGGTACCACGACCTGCCATGTTAGTGGCAATAGTTACAGCTCCATGCTGTCCTGCCTGAGCAACAATTTCAGCCTCTAACTCATGATATTTAGCATTCAATACTTTATGAGGTATTCCTCTTTTCTTAAGTAATGAACTGATTTCTTCTGATGAATCAATATTAATGGTACCAACCAAAACAGGCTGTCCCTTCTTATATGATTCCTCTATTTCATTTATAACTGCATGTAATTTCCCACGTTTTGTTTTAAATACAGCATCTTCATGGTCAATTCTTGCAATCGGCCTGTTAGTTGGAATTTCAACTACGTCCATGCTGTAAATATCTCTAAATTCCTTTTCTTCAGTAAGGGCAGTACCTGTCATACCTGCCTTCTTTTCATACTTGTTAAAGAAGTTCTGGAAGGTGATAGTTGCAAGAGTCTTGCTTTCTCTGTTTACCTTTACATGTTCCTTTGCTTCAATTGCCTGATGAAGTCCGTCGGAATATCTTCTACCCGGCATAATACGTCCTGTAAATTCATCAACGATTAAAACTTCGTCATCCTTTACTACATAATCCTGATCTCTATGCATAAGATTATGAGCTCTAAGGGCAAGTATTACGTTATGCTGAAGTTCAAGGTTTTCAGCATCTGCATAGTTGTCAATATGGAAGAACTTTTCAACCTTTGCAATACCGTCTGCAGTAAGGGTAACTATCTTGTCCTTCTCATTTACGAGGAAATCACCATCTTCTTCAATATCAACTCCCATAATGGCATCCATCTTGCTAAGTTCAGGATTAGCTGTTCCTCTTTCCATCTGTCTTGCAAGAATATCACACATTTCATATAACTTAGTTGATTTGCCACTTTGTCCTGAAATAATAAGAGGTGTTCTTGCCTCATCAATAAGAACAGAGTCAACCTCATCGATAATACAGTATGAAAGACCACGCTGTACCAACTGTTCCTTATATACAACCATGTTATCTCTAAGATAATCAAAGCCTAATTCATTGTTAGTAATATATGTTATATCGCACTCATATGCCGCCTTCTTAGCATCATGATCCATATCTGCTAATACGCAACCTACCGTAAGTCCTAAAAATCTGTGAACCTGACCCATCCATTCAGCATCTCGGGTTGCCAGATATTCGTTTACTGTAACAATATGAACGCCTTTTCCTGTAAGTGCATTAAGGTATGCCGGAAGTAAGCAGGTCTGTGTTTTTCCTTCACCTGTCTTCATTTCAGCAATACGTCCTTCATGGAGAATAATACCGCCTAAAATCTGGCAAGGATAATGTTCTGTTCCAAGAGTTCTTTTAGTTGCTTCACGAACTAATGCATATGCCTCCGGAAGTATGTCATCTAAAGTTTCTCCTGCACTAAGTCTTTCCTTAAATTCAGAAGTCTTTGCTCTCATTTCCTCATCGCTTAACTTCTGCATCTCCGGTCTCAATTCCAATATTTTATTTAATGTTGGCTTATGTCTTTTTAATTCACGCTCGCTATACGTTCCTATTATTTTGCTAAGTACGCCCATAATAATCTCCTCTACTTTTTTACCGATATATTCGGCACACTAGTGAATATATTACCATTTTAATATGTTTAATTCAATATGTCATATTTTATTTTATTGTAAACATTGTAAAATATCTGTTAAATTTCCATCTCACGGACAGTTTTAATCAATAATTTTTCCAGCAGATTTTATGGGCAAATATGCCCTATCAATAAGGTATTGTGGCAATTTGTCATTACGTTTTCGTTTATCTCGCACAAAAAAGCAGTGGCAAAACCTGCCACTGCTTTTTTAGTCATTTCTTAGTCAAACATCGGTTCAATAAGACCGTATGTATTTCCTTTTCTCTTGTAAACAACGTTTACTTCATCAGTATCTGCATTAAGGAATACAAAGAAATTATGTCCTAACAGTTCCATCTGAACGCAAGCTTCTTCCGGATCCATAGGTTTAATTCCAAAGCTCTTTGTTCTGACAATCTTTACAGCATCCTCTTCGTCATCATCGTAGTCTGCTTCCAAATAAGCAGCTGAAAAATCCTCCCTAAATGCTTTTTTCTTATCAACAAGTTTATTTTTATACTTTACAAGCTGACGCTCTATAGTTTCTTCAACCATATCTATAGATGCGTACATATCCTCGCTGACTTCTTCCGCTCTGATAATGTTTCCTTTTACAGGAATTGTTACCTCCACTTTCTGATCGTTTCGATTAACACTAAGGGTAACATCTGCTCTAGTCTCCTCTGCAAAGTACTTGTCTAACTTTCCGAGCTTCTCCTGGACTGCACTTTTGATGCCATCTGTTACCTCAATATTCTTTCCGAAAATATTAATTTTCATGGTACCACTTCCTTTCATTAACTAGTAATTAAATTATACCATAATATGCCGATATTTCAAAAGGATTTTTATTGTTTTTTGCTATTTTTTCCCGGTATTTTTTTTCTAAAGACCATTTTGTATATTTTGCACAATAAAACCATCATTTTGGTACTTTCGACCTTTTTTGACCTGAAAGTTATTAACATTAGTTATTAACATATTTTTTGCCATCTTTTTATCGACAAAATAGGTTATCAACCGAGTTATTAACATTATTAACCTTTTTTGTAGTCTTTTTATGTAAATCTTTGTCGAATTATAAAAGAACGAACGTTTTGTTAACATGTAATAAACTTGTGCATTTTCCACATAACCTCTTGACTTTTCAAAGATTTTCATTGCACAATCATTTATCCTTGTTTTTTCATGAGATTTGGTGCCATACATCATTTAAAAATACAACACAAAATTAATTTCAGGCAAAAAAAATAACCATGCGGACAACAATCTGTCTGCATGGTTATTTTTAATATTAATTAATAATTCTCCTTGCTGCACAAGGTGAACCCATTCCGCTAATTATAATACCTGTGCTTTCTGTTGATGCATGGATAATCTGTCCACCACCTATGTAGATAGCCACATGGCTAATAGTTGAGCCGCCGTACTTATAGAATAATAAATCTCCCGGCTGTAATGCTCCTAATGAAACTGCTGTTCCGTTGTATACCTGAGTATATGATGAACGGTTAAGTGAATAACCAAAGTG
>NZ_CAKVZL010000064.1:5635-12930 GCF_934835595.1 Eubacterium sp. AF15-50 | reverse complement strand
CATATATGCACACTGCATATAAAACATATACGCCACAACCAGTATATGCTTTCTTCCAAGAATATTATTTATAAGCAACACAATTATAATTCCTATCACGCCACCTATTTTCATTCCTGTTAAAGATTTTTCCATAAAATATCCCAACATACTTCCTGCCCAAACTCCATAGTAAGCTGAAATGCAATTGGATATAATCACTTTGCCCTTTGTAAATATTGATAATAGCAGCAAAATACATCCCATAATCATAAGGAATATATGAAGTAATTTCATATATTCCGTTTCAAAATATAATTCATTAAGTAGTTTTACATCCACCATTTTACCTCCCATACATATATTTTTTCCTGTGTTTGTTCCCTATCTTAACTGCTTATCATTGTTATACGACACCCTATTCCGTAGGATATTATACCTGCCATATGTATAATATTTGTATCGTATAAAAAATATATAAGGGATTCCCCCATGCCTGACAAAGAGCAAAAAAACACCGCATCCATGATTTAGTCACAGATACGGTGTTGTAAGTTTTTAATTAATATTAATTAGTAAAGTCCTGACCAACCTTCACCCTGATTTGCTGAACCTGATGTATCAGCTGAAAAATTGTTATCAGGGCTTGTAGTAATAACGTCCTTTGTATCAAACTCTACTACTTCTGCCTTTGGACTAATATATTTCTCTGACATTGTGTTTCCTCCCATAATTATTTTATAAATGAGTCAACTACAGGTATTTCTGATGCAGCAATTCCCGGATATCCGGCAGCCTTAACTGCTGATGCTACATAGCTTACGCTTCTTGTCTGACTCATTCCTGAGTAAACAGTTACTGATGTATTGTCAGTATATGTAATGGTTACATATGCTCTGGCAATGAAATCTCTTGTATAGTTTGCTTCTGAAATATTAGCTACTGCTCCGCAATATGTCATTGCGCTTTCGTCAAACCAACCTTCATTAACAATATTAAGCATTGCATATGGGCTTGTCAAGTCTAAAGCAGATGAATTATTTTCATATATATCATTTGCCGTAATTAACATACCTTCCTTAATAGCATCTGATTTAACAGCTTCTCCATTGTTTGATGAAACCTTTGCCTGGAACTTAAGTCCTGCCGGTGTTGAAAGCTTAATAGCTGCACCGTTTGCCATATCTACTGAAAGGCTGTCAATTGAAGTAAGGGCAATATCGCCTGTTATTGTAAGTACGGTTCCCGGTTTATAAATCTTACCATCTGTATAGTATCCGTACTGTGCATCACCTAATGTATAAGTGCTTCCGTCTTCAACTTCTGCAACTTTATTTCCATTAATTGTTACTGAATGTTTTACTGTCTGTGCCTTTTCAACTTTTTTGATAGAAACTTTAGCTGTTCCAAGAGCATGAGTAATCTCTACTTCGTTTATTTCCTGAGTTAAAGCAGAAAGATATACAATAACTCCTGCACCCTGAATTGTTGCTACATTTTCTTTAACACCGTTTACTGATACTTCACTAATTCCTGATGGCACATTCATATAGATACCCATTGCCGGTGACCAGCCAGGCTGCTGAATGCTTACTACTTCATTTACTGTCATATTTGCCTTATCATAATAATATGATGCAGTATCATCACTTCCTGCAATTTCAACCCAGTTAGCTTCTCCTGTAGGCTGTGTTGTAGGTGTTTCCGTTGGTTTTTCTGTAGGTGTTTCCGTTGGTTTTTCTGTAGGTGTTTCTGTTGGTTTTTCTGTAGGTGTTTCTATTGGTGTATCACCACCATCTGTTCCATTTTCATTTTTTACAATAACAGTTGCTTTTCCGCCTGCATATTCAATTTCAACAGTGTTTGTTTTCTTTGTCATTGCTGAAATGAAAACAATAACTCCTGCTCCCTGAATTTTTGCAACTTCATCACCTGTTTTTCCATTAACTGCAACTGAGTTGATTCCTGCCGGTACATTTACATATATACCTTTTTCAGGCGACCAATCCGGCTGCTGAATATTAATGACTGATGCTGTTGTTGAATCGTCATATGAGAATCCATCCCCTAAGTCTGTCCAAACCTTTACTGAAGGATCTCTTGTTGTTGTTTCCCCTTCATCTTCGATTTTTAATGTTGCATTTCCTGTAACAGTAGCTGAATTTTCTGTAGCTGTTGCGCTAACAACTATCTGATATTCTCCTACTGCCAATGTGCTTACCTCTGATAAAGGAATAAACATACCATGGGCATTTGTTCCGTCAATTTTTACACTTTTTCCATTTACTGTTGTTGTAATAGAAGCAGCATCTACTTCTGTACCCCATGCAAAATGGATTCTTGCCTTGTCAAATATTCCCTGACATGTAAATCCTACAATAGTAGCATCGCCGTCTGTAACTGTGTAAATTTTTCCTTCTACAGCAGCACTTCCACTTGCTTCAACCGATGTCTGTCCATAAAATGCCATTGAACTGACAACCATAGCTATGGCACAAACATAAGCAAAAAACTTTTTCATTGAATTACTTAATTTCATCATATACTCCTTTCTATAACTCAACTTTTTTTCAGATGATGTTCCTCCTTTTTTTCGTTCAATCACCCTATTTCCATTTTAGCATATTAAATAAAAACCGATTAGGTGTTTTTTTTTATAAAAGTATCATTTTTATATTTTTTTAGTTATCTGAAAGTATAATAGCCGAGTATCAAACAAACTCCTATAGAACCTTTAAATCTATTTTATCATAAAATAAACATATTTTTTTAACCATTTTTGCAAATCCAACTATATTTCTTCCCGGTCTTTCCACTAGTATCATCGACATACGTATCTCTTTACCTCCTTCACTGATGACCAGTTGGTGTAAACCTTATTTTCATTAATTATCTTATATGCCCTAAAACGTACATAATATTTCTTTTTCTTTTTTAAATTTTTCGGCTTAAAATATACTTTCGACGTTACTGCTGTTTTTTTTCCTTTTTTAAATTTTTTATCTGTTGCATACTGAATCTGGTATCCCTTAGCCCCGGTAACTGCAATAAAAGTAACCTTTTTTCTTGCCACTTTCTTAAATTTTGCTTTTTTGACGGCAAAAAAGGCCGACCGGGTTTTAAGTGAATATCCCAAAGGTTCAACATTATACTCATTTTGAGCCATGGGATAAACATTGTAAAACTCCATAGTCTTGTACTCTTCTAAGCGGGTATGTTTATTAAAATTATCTCCTTTTAAAAAGTAACGATATTTTATTCCATTTTGTATTAGTTCAGCATCCCATGTTGAATCAAGATTGTAATAGTAATCTCCAAGCTTTACAATATTCCAGCCATGGCGCACATTATGACTTCCAAAACCTGCAATAACTCTTACAGATATTCCCAATTCCTTAAGTATCCTGTACATCAGCTGGGCATATCCCTGACATACTGCATTTCCCCTAAACAAGGCTGACCACGATGTATATACGATTTCATCAACTGTGCTATCAGAATATTTTACGTGTTCACACACATAATCATATACCATTTTAATTACTTCATAGTCTGTAGTTTCTTCTGTAATTTCCAATTGGCTTATAATTTCTTTCACCTTGGCATCTACCTGCTTTTTTTGCTCTAAAGTAGTGAGATACCATACTTCAGTCCTGAAGTGATAATAATAGTAGATTTTCTTTTTTTCTTTTCTTGTATAACGTGTATAGGAAGGGTATTCCCTGTCTATATCCCAATACATGTAATCCCCTTCGTCACCCTTTGATGTGACTTTAAATGCCTGACTCTCCAGTTCATCAAACACTTCTGCCGGAACAGCATTCGTTGATTTAACATATGCGTTTACTTCATACTGATGATTTAACAGCTGTTTTCTATAACCTGTAGCTGCTTCAGCAACTGACTTATATGAAGAGGTTTTCCTGTTTCCTGAATACAGTCTTTCTCTTCTTTCAACAAGGATTAATTTTTCCCTTGTTTTCATAGTGGAAATCTCATCAATCGCATTCCTGCTAATTGTGTCAGCATAAACGTTATTGTTACACCATGTTACATTCTCCATTGGAGAACATAATATGACAGTAGCAATAATAAGACATATTATTCTTTTAATTTTTATTTTCATTTAAACTCCTGTTATTTTATTTTTCCATAACGGGTACTAAATTTTTCTCCGTTATATTTAAGCTGTCTTACCATCTTCTTTCCGCCCTTTAAAGTATATGTGAACCTCTGATTATGATTAGCTCTTAATCTGAATTTCAGCTGATAAGTTCCAATTAATATTGAATCTACCTTATTTTTGGTACTTATAACTGTATCAAATCCCAGATAGTCATTATTCTTATCTATAATTCTAAGACACATTTCGTCCTTGTAGAGAACCTGTGAAATATATATCTTATATATCTTCTTTTCTCCATTGACTTTTCCCGTATGTTTCCATGTGCCTACCCAGTATTTAACCTTACTGTTAAAGCTGCTCATTTTACTATAAAGTGTTCCTGCTTTTTTGTAGCTCTTCTTAATTGTTTCAAGGAGTTTCATTGCCTCAGAAATTTTTCCCTGTTCTCCTAATTTTACAGCCTGCTTATAAACACTTTCATTAAGGTTCTCTGACTTGGTATACTTAGATACACTATTGTATATTTCCATGCCGTTTTTTGTATCGCCCTTATCTACTAAAGCTTTAGCATAGCCATATCCATATGTCCCGTACTCTGTTTCGTAAGATTTATCCTTTGCATACACATTTTTAATTGTGTTCCATGCTGTTTCATAATCTTTTTTGAGGTAATAAATTTCTGCCATCCCGGCACTTGCCCTATTAACCAGATTCATATCTGCTGCCGCATTGCTGCTTGACTTAAATAAATCCATTGCCTTATCATATTCTTCACTTTGCAATGCCGTGGCACCTGCATAATAATCTAAAAATGCTCCGCACATTTTTCCATATCTGCTGTTTTTGTCAGAATTATACCCTTTTTTGAAATACTCAGTTGCCTTATTTTCATCTTCACTATCTAACTGATTTAATCCCAGATTATAATATGCTTGGGCTAAATATTCCTCACTTTTTAAGAAACCGTTAAGTTCATTAAAGGAATTTATAGCCTCTTCATAATTCTTATTGTTAATTAACTTTTTAGCTGCCGTATATTTCTTATTAGGAATAAAGTAAGTCATAACAGCCACTGCTGCTAATCCTGCTATAATCACAATTATAATTGCTGCCGTAATATATCTCTTACGAACCGCCTTTTTTCTGTTTACACGTCTGCTTTCACTGTTTTGCTTTCTTTCCTCATTCTGCTTTACTATGGCATATTTTCTTTTGGCATCATTAAGCAACTCTGCTGTATTCATATACCAGTAAATTCTCTTAAATATCTCTATTCCATTGGCAATGCTTGCTGAATCGTCCTTTTCAACATCCTCCGTTGCTGAAATATAGCTGTCTTCATAGTCCTTAAGCTTTGCCTTTGCAAACACTTCCACATCATCAAGTACCCCTACCGATTCACATATTGCCTCTTTTTTATTCCATACTGTTCCGTCTTCAAAAACAACACTGTCTATTTTTATTACAAATTTCTCTGCTGCTTCATTTGAAACAGTTATCTTTGCAGCTTTGCCCTTTGATTCTAAATACTTAAGTCCTAAAGCTCCATACTTATGCTGAATTTCTTCTGCATTGCCCTCATTATCACTGGCATATACAGTTATATTTAAATCCCTGATTGTCTTTTCATAAATATTGGTAAACTTAAGGGTAAGTCTGTTCTTATTGCTTACGGTATCACGCTCAAGCTCTCCTGTTTCAAACAAAACAGGACTTCCGTATGTCCATAAATTCTCTTTTAAATCTAATATTTTTTCATAACGCTTTAAGCCTTCAGACTGTGAAACTTTATTGTCGTTCGTTTCCGAATTATTTATGTTTTCTGAATTACTTAAAGCTTCCGCACTATTTTCCTGCTGATTTGCAGTATCTTCTATAATATTTTCATTCATCTTTTCTTCCATATTAGTCTCCAATAATAATATTTTTAAGATTATAGTATCAATGGTTATTGTATCACATTTGACAAAATAATACACCCCAAATGTTGATATCTGCTCCAACACTTAGGGTGTATAAAAATTTGTATGAGATTTTAAAATAATTTATTTTTTAATTTTTACATGCTTAACCTTTGACCAGCTTCCATATATCTTTTTGCCTTTATATACCTTATATGCTCTTACCTTAACATAGCAGGTACTTTTCTTTTCAAGTCTCTTTAACGTATACTTTGTTTTTGTAGTATTTTTTTGTATATAGCCCTGAAATCTTTTATTGTCGCAATATCTGATTTGATATCCCTTGGCATCTTTTATCTTCTTAATGGTAAGGCTTACTTTTCTTCCCTTTACATTTTTCATGGATTTAACTGTAGCCCTTGCCGATTTCGCCTTTGCTTTCTTTTCCGCCTCTGCTTTAGCTGCAGCAGCCTTCTTTGCTGCTTCTGCTTTAGCTGCAGCAGCCTTCTTTGCTGCTTCTTCCTTAGCTGCCTGCTCTTTTTCGTCAGCAATATCCTGAGCTGTCTTGTCTCTGTAATATCTTACATAGTCTACTTCCATTGTTGCCGGAAGTGCTGATGTTGCAGGCAATTGATTAGAAGTTAAATTTCCTCCTACTGCCACATTTAATAACATATAGTAATTATCTTTTAATTCTTCCATTCCGGCTACATATGTATAAGAACCTATTAATTGATTATCATAGAATACTCTTATTTTGTCGTCAGTTCTGTAAACGCCGTATGTATGCCACTGGGTTTTATCAAAATTCGGGAAACCGTATGCTGTCGGGAACTTACTTTCATAATGATCCTTTGTAGGTGCTGCCACTGTTGTCCAATGCATTGTTGCATATGGGAACTGGTTGGTATTTATGGATTCCATTATGTCAATTTCACCACACATAGGCCATGTATGTCCGTTAGTTCCTAACATCCAGAATGCCGGCCATATACCTTTTGCTGAAGGAAGTTTGATTTTTGCTACAACGTAGCCGTTTCCCACTTCCACTTTTCCTGCTGTTTTAATACGTCCCGAGGTGTAATTTTTTCCACCTACAGACTGCTTTCTTGCAGATATTTTTAAAGTTCCGTTGTTTACATATACATTATCTGTGGAACTTGTATAATATTCCTGTTCGTTGTTTCCCC
The DNA here is from genome assembly GCF_934835595.1 of Eubacterium sp. AF15-50. Taxonomy (NCBI): domain Bacteria; kingdom Bacillati; phylum Bacillota; class Clostridia; order Eubacteriales; family Eubacteriaceae; genus Eubacterium; species Eubacterium sp. AF15-50. Next base: position 5,734 of record NZ_CAKVZL010000064.1, on the reverse strand, counting down.
AACCCCAGTTTCCATTTCCAATTTCATAAGTCCAGTTGTTTGTATTAAGTGCATCTCCTTCAAACTCATCCGACCATATTAACTTCATGTCACTTGGAT
>NZ_CAKVZL010000064.1:0-5625 GCF_934835595.1 Eubacterium sp. AF15-50 | reverse complement strand
ACTTGGATCAATAGTAAGTGTGTCCTGATTATATGAAGCACTTACACCGGTGCTTGCTACCAAAATTCCCACCATTGTAGCTATAACTGCTAATGCCTTTCTCATATGTTAAACCTCCATTGTATAATAAATGAAAACCTTTTTATGTTCACTTTCATATTACACAATAACGTTTTTATTCTCAACAGTGTCTAAAATATGCTAACCAATTATAAAATTTTTACACCTTTTATGGCACCGGTGTCTGTGTTCGTTTATGATGTAAGCAGAACAAAATTTTGCCACCTCTGATATCCGGATTACTTCATTGCCAGCCAATTTCTCTAATCCCTAAACAGCTTAACATTACTTCACCACATTGTTTTCAATAAGATTTCCCATTTCAAAAGATTTGGCATTCTCTAAAGTTGTGTAGCTTATTGCCTCTAGTGCCTCTTCTGTTAAAAATGCCTGATGAGAAGTAACTATTACATTTGGAAACGACAAAAGTCTTGATGTTATGGATGTCTCTAATATATCATCTTCCCTGTTTTCAAAAACATTCTTAGTTTCCTCTTCATATACATCAAGACCTACACTGTGAAATTTGTGCTCCCTTATTCCCTGTATCAAATCCTGAGTATCAATTAAAGCTCCCCTTGATGTATTTACTAAGACCACGTTGTCCTTCATTTTTTTAATAGTCTTTTTATTTATCATATGATAAGAATCATCTGTCAGTGGACAATGTAGGGAAATTAAGTCGCTTTTTTCTAATACTGTATCTAAATCCGTATATTCCACAAAATTCAAATCCGGATTTTTGTAAATATCATATGCCATAACCTTCATTCCAAATCCTCTGCAAATACGACACATTGCCGCTCCGATTTTTCCTGTTCCAATTATTCCTGCTATTTTTCCATGAAAATTAATTCCCGTAAGTCCCACAAGGCTGAAATTATTTTCCCTGACCTTAATATATGCCTTGTGAATATGTCTGTTACTGGCAAGGGCTAATGCCATGGCATGCTCTGCCACAGCTTCCGGTGAATATCCCGGAACTCTTAACACCGTAATTCCATATTTTTTTGCAGCCCCTACATCCACGTTATTATATCCCGCGCAACGCATAAGAACTAACTTTACGCCACATTCTTTCAATATTTTTAATACTTTTTCACTTACATCAGAACTTACAAAAGCACATATGGCATCATATCCTTTTGCATATTTTGCAGTTCTTTCACTTATATCTTCCTCCGCATACTCTATTTGAATGTCCTTATATTCAGGGATTATTTTATCAAAGGATTCCCTGTCATATTTTTTTGTGTCATAAAATAAAATTTTCATGTATTTATTACCTCCTTTTAAAACATAACATACCATATGGAAGTTTTATAGATATCAGAAAACACAAAATAGCGAAGCAAAAGCTCCGCCATTAATTGTTACATAATATTCATATAGATACTTACATATCCTCTTTCCGTCTGGCTTCCACTGCTTCTTCTAACATCATATCCTTAACCTTCATTAAACGAATCTGGGTACTTCTCTCATTTTCATCTAATTTCATGGTTATATATTTTATATTGTCCAAAGCCTGAGGAATTATTACATGTTCTAATGCATTTACCCTTCGTCTTGTTTTTTCTATTTCCGATGCCATAAGCTGACATGATTTTTCTATTTCAGCAAGCTTTATCATATCAGAAAAAACATTAGACAATGAGTATACTGCATCATCTAAATCCCCGGCAGTGAAAGCATATCCATAAGAATATATATCCCTTCCGCCAATTTCAGTTTTAGCACAAAATTGTGGAATGTCAACACTCATTATATTTTTGTAATCCTGCTTTATTTCCAACGACTTATTATTAGCCATAAGGGCTGTGTTTAAAACCTCTTCACTCATTCCTGCCCTGGCCACGGCAAACTCCCTGTTTGCCCTTTTAAGTCCCTCTTCAACTTTAAGTCTGAGCCTCATATTTTCCTTTATCATATCCATAAACTGTCTTACTAACTCGTCACGTTTATCCTTTAACAGTTTATGTCCTCTTGTGGCAGACATAAGCTTCTTTTTTTGCCTTGTAAGCTCCATTCTCGTTGGATTTACACGTGTAGATGCCATAAAACTTCCCACCTTTCGTTAACAAATCCGTTATATGTCCTACTTGCTAATATAGTATTTATCAAGGTATTTTTCGTCAATACGCTTTAATTCTGATTTTGGAAGCATTGACAAAAGTTTCCAGCCTACATTCATTGTCTCCTCTATGGATCTGTCTGTATCATATCCCTGGGAAACATATTCCTTCTCAAATTCATCTGCAAACTTAGCATAAATAAGGTCAATATCAGACAATGCTGCCTCACCTAAAATTGTCATAAGTTCCTTGGCATCCTTACCTCTTGCATAGGCAGAAAACAGCTGATTCATTACATTACTGTGGTCAGCTCTTGTTTTTCCTTCACCTATACCTTTATCCTTTAATCGTGAAAGTGAAGGCAATACATCAATAGGTGGTGTAATTCCCTTTCTATATAGTTCACGGCTTAAAATAATCTGTCCTTCCGTTATATATCCTGTAAGGTCAGGAATAGGATGGGTTTTGTCATCCTCAGGCATTGTAAGAATAGGAATCATGGTTATACTTCCGTCTTTTCCTCTCTGACGGCCTGCACGCTCATAAAGTGTGGCAAGGTCAGTGTACATGTATCCCGGATAACCTCTTCTTCCAGGGACTTCCTTTCTTGCTGCAGATACCTCACGAAGGGCATCTGCATAGTTAGTAATATCAGTAATAATTACCAGTACATGCATTCCCTTTTCAAAGGCAAGATATTCTGCTGCTGTAAGTGCCATTCTAGGGGTGGCAATACGTTCAACTGCCGGGTCATTGGCAAGGTTCATAAACATTACAGTTCTGTCAATGGCTCCTGTTTCCTTAAAGCTGTTGACAAAAAAGTCTGATTCCTCAAAGGTAATTCCCACTGCTGCAAAAACTACTGCAAAAGGCTCATCTGTTCCTACTACCTTTGCCTGTTTTGCAATCTGAGCTGCCAAATTGGCATGAGGAAGACCTGATGCGGAAAATATAGGAAGCTTCTGTCCCCTTACTAATGTATTTAAGCCGTCAATGGCAGATATTCCTGTCTGAATAAATTCTGAAGGATAATTTCTTGCTGCCGGATTCATGGCAATACCATTAATATCCTTTCTTTCATCAGGTAAAATATCCGGACCGTCATCTATGGGATTTCCAAGACCATCAAATACTCTTCCTAACATGTCCATTGACACTCCAAGTTCCATGCTTCGTCCTAAAAATCTTACCTTACTGTTTGAAAGGTTAATACCTGTTGAATCTTCAAAAAGCTGAACTAATGCATTGCTTCCGTTTACCTCTAAAACCTTGCATCGTCTTACCTCTCCATTTGCCAGTTCTATTTCACCTAATTCATCATAAGTTACTCCTGAAACGTCCCTTACCAACATAAGAGGTCCGGCAACTTCCTGTATGGTTCTGTACTCTTTTGGCATATTAGAACTCCTCCTTCTTTAAAGTATTGGCAATCTCAATATCCAGTCTGTCGTTTATTTCTGCAAATTCTTTATCAAGCTCATCTTCATGAGTATATTTAAAACGTCCGATTGCCTCACGGACAGGCATTTTTATCAGAGCTTCCACATCTGCTCCATTGTCCAATGCCTCCTTAGATTTCTCATAAAATCCAATTACTAATTCCATCATCATCTCCTGTTTCTTAAGAGACGTATATGTGTCTACTTCGTGGAAGGAATTTTGATGAAGATAATCCTCTCTAATAGAACGGGCAGCTTCCATTTTTAGTCTGTCCGGTGCAGATAATGCATCCATACCTACCATTTTTACTATTTCATCCAGTTCTGACTCATCATGTAAAAGACTCATTAACTTTTGTCTTAAAGTAAGCCAGTTCTTATTAATATTTTCCGTAAACCATCCACCTATGCTGTCTACATAAAGTGAATAGCTTGTAAGCCAGTTTATTGCCGGGAAGTGACGCTTATATGCCAGATTAGAATCCAGACCCCAGAATACTTTTACAATACGAAGGGTTGCCTGAGATACCGGCTCTGAAATATCTCCTCCCGGAGGTGATACGGCACCGATAACTGATAATGCCCCGTCTCTTCCTTCTTTTCCCAGGGTAACCACATCCCCTGCCCTTTCATAAAACTGGGCAAGACGGCTACCTAAATATGCCGGATATCCTTCTTCACCAGGCATTTCTTCCAATCGTCCGGACATTTCACGAAGGGCTTCTGCCCATCTTGAAGTGGAATCAGCCATAAGGGCTACTGAATATCCCATATCACGGAAATATTCCGCAATGGTTATACCTGTATATATGGAAGCCTCTCTGGCTGCTACAGGCATATCTGATGTGTTGGCAATAAGAACTGTTCTTTCCATAAGGGAATGTCCTGTTTTAGGATCCTTTAACTCCGGAAATTCATTTAAAACATCCGTCATTTCATTTCCACGCTCGCCACAGCCGATATATACTACAATATCTGCCTCAGCCCACTTAGCAAGCTGATGCTGTATAACTGTTTTTCCGCTTCCAAATGGTCCCGGAACTGCTGCCACACCACCTCTTGCAATAGGAAACAGTGTGTCAACAACTCTCTGACCTGTAATAAGAGGTTTATTAGGTGCCTTCTTTCTCTTGTAAGGTCTGCCTTTTCTTACCGGCCATTTCTGCATTAATGTAAGTTCCTTTTCACCATCTGAAGTTTTTATTACTGCAACGGTTTCAGTTACATCGTAGGTTCCTCCGTTTATTTTTACGATTTCACCCTTAATTCCATATGGAACCATTATTTTCTGTGTAACTACGGCAGTTTCCTGTACGGTTCCAATAATATCTCCTGCCTCAACCATATCTCCTACCTTTGCCGTAGGAACAAATTCCCATTTTAATTCTCTTTTAAGTGACGGAACCTGAACTCCCCTCTTTAAAAGATTTCCGGAAACCTTCATAATGTCATCAAGAGGTCTTTGTATACCATCATATATGCTGCCTATTAATCCCGGACCTAACTCAACAGACATTGGTGCACCGGTGGATACAACCTCTTCTCCTGGTCCAAGTCCTGACGTTTCCTCATATACCTGAATAGATGCCCGGTCATCATGCATCTCTATTATTTCACCTATTAATTTTTTATCGCTGACCCTTACCACGTCAAACATGTTAGCATCACGCATTCCGTCAGCAATTACCAAAGGTCCTGCTACTTTTCTAATAATTCCCTTGCTATGTTCCATGCTTCTTCCTTTCCTGTCATCAGGTTACCTGTCAACATTTTCTAATTATTTCCAAATACAATGTCAGAGCCTATTGCCTGTTCCACTGATTTCTTGACTCCCAAAACACCTTCTCCGGTGTTACCAAGTACACCGGGAATCAAAATAATTGCCGGGGTTACTCTTTCCCTGTATCTGTCTATTTCTTCGGAAATTTCTGCCGCTAATGATTCAGTTATATAAATAATTGCATATTCATTATCAGCTAACCTTCTAAGTTCCTTTATTGCCAAAACCTTGTCATCTAAAGGAAATATATCAACTCCTAAGGCACTAAATC
>NZ_CAKVZL010000063.1:0-12980 GCF_934835595.1 Eubacterium sp. AF15-50 | reverse complement strand
CCTCTAATAACATCAAACTTAACCTCATCAATTAACTTGTTTGCTGTTTCTGTTCTAAGCTTACTTGCGCCTGCTCCAACAGGGTCTAACAATGTAACATGACCTAATTCGTTTGCTTTCTTTCCTGCTGCAAACATTGAAGGTATTGTGTTTTTGTTAAGAGTTCCAATGTTAATGTTAAGTCCTCCACATATAGAGGTAATATCCTCTACATCATCAATGTCATCTGACATGATGGGACTTCCGCCACAGGCTAACAATACATTTGCCACATCGTTTACAGTTACGTAATTTGTAATGTTATGTACTAAAGGTACATTTTTTCTTACATTTTCAATACATTCCTTAAACATCTTTTCCTCCTGATATTTTTATAAAATAAAACGGACAAACCTAACCTGGCTTATCCGTAATGAATCCTTTTATATTCCCTACGTTGGCATTATCCAAATCAGGTTAAAGGGTCGAAGTTGATTACTTCCTCTCAGCCTGCCTACAAGCTCCCCTGCTATTAAATTTGTCCGGTACTATTGTATATCTATTTGGAAGATATTTCAATAAGTTTTATTTCTTTTTCATATATATAATTCCCGTTATATCCGCCAGCGCCCATCCAATAGGAATTGCCATCCATATTCCGATTTCCCCTATAAATGGAGACAGAATATATGCTAATGCAACTCTTGTACCTAGAGATATTACCGTAAGAACAACTGACATTTCCACCTTTTTAATTGCCCTATAATACCCATATAATAGAAACAGACAGCCTATGCCAAAATAAAATGCCCCTTCTATTCTTAAATATTTTATACCTGCTGCAATAACCATAACTTCTTTTTTGCTGATAAAAATATGCATAAGAGGCTTGGCAAAAATCCACACTAAAAGGGATATGACAATGCTAAAGGAAATACTCATTATAAATGCTGCCTTAGTACCTTTTCTTATTCTGTCTTTATTCCCTGCACCATAGTTTTGTGCAACAAATGTTGAGTAGGCATTGCCGAAATCCTGTACCGGCAGATATGCAAATGTATCTATTTTAACTGCTGCCGCAAATGCCGCCATAATAGTTGTTCCAAAGCTATTTACCAATCCCTGAACAATTAATATACCAAAATTCATAACTGATTGCTGAAGACATGTTAAACAGGACAAATTGGCAATTTCCTTAAGTATATTTTTGTTAAAATGAAGCTGACTTCTTTCAGAATAAAGATCTCTTCTTGTTTTCAACACATAAATTGTTATACCAACACCTGATACATACTGGGAAATAACCGTAGCAAATGCTGCCCCTCCTATTCCCATGGACAATACCATAACAAACAGCAAATCAAGACCTATATTAAGAACCGCTGAAACTGCAAGAAAAACTAAAGGTACCGTAGAATTTCCCAGTGCCCTTAAAAGACATGAAAAGAAGTTATAAAGGGATGTGGCAAAAAGCCCTGAAAAAATAATTATTAAATATGTCCTCATTCCTTCGTAAACATCCTCCGGAGTTCTTAAAAAGTGCATTATTCCGTCAATTCCTACATATACTGCCACATTTAAAATCACGGTTATTAACATAATAAGCACAAATGCATGAATTATTGACAATTTAAGCAACTTATCCTCGCCTTTACCCTGATAAATAGAAAAAAGTGCTCCGGAACCCATACTTAGTCCTAAAAATATTGATGTTAAAAAAGTCATCAGGGTATATGCAGAACCTACCGCCGCTAACGCTGCTTTTCCTAAAACCTGACCTACTATCAGGGTGTCTGCTATATTATAAAATTGCTGCAAAAGATTTCCTGCTATCATCGGCAACGCAAAAAGCAGAAGACTTTTATATATTTTTCCTTTAGTTAAATCGTAGTACATTTCTTCTTCTCTTTATTTTTGTATTCTCTGGGACTTACTCCCACTATTTTCTTAAAGGTTTCCGCAAAATAACTTGAGCCATTAAATCCACATTCATAGGCTATTTCCGTCATTTTCATATCTGTTTTCATAATTAAATCAATGCTTTTGTCTATCCTGTATTCTACCAGGTAATCATTAGGACTTCTATTTATTATTTCTTTAAAAATTTTGCAACACTGGCTTCTGCTAACATTGCCTGCTTCAGCTATTTCTTCTAACTTAATAGGTTCTTTATAGTTAAACTGAATAAACGCAATCATTTTATGTAATGTATCTGCCCATGGTGATACACCTATTTTTTCTGCCCCTTTACAACTCCAAATATAGCTGTTCCCAATAACGCAATACAAATAATTGCCAATATAATCTTCTTCATAATAGTAATCCTCTTTATAATTTCAATCTTAGTTTCTGATGTTTTTCTGTGTATTTTCAGTATCAATGAAATTTACATATTTTCTATTTGTTGCATTTTTATTTGCACAACAATCTCTTTTATTATAAAGATAATCGATTTATTTGCAAGTTCTGTCTCGCAATTTGGAGTAATTGATTACGGTTAAGTTTCAATTCTTTCTGGACTTTTCTGTGAAATTATTAATTTCCTTGGTCTCACCCGGGGAAGGGGCGATTCCTACCGGGATTTAACCATGAATTCATAAATTTCCTGGTTCAAGAAATTTTCCATGTCTTACAAATTAATAATCCCATTACTTACATATCAAAAAAGAGCCTTACGCCAACACGTCCCACCAATGTGTTTCATGCCAACATAACGCTCTTTTTGTTCTTTTGTCTTTCCGTCTATTTTTGTTTTGAAAAGCTTATTTCTATTTTACCTTGAAAAGTTTCCGTCTATTTTTGTTTTGAAAAGGCGAGATAGCCTGCGCCAATTAAACCTGAATCTTCATTTAATGTGGATTTTCTAACCTTTATATATGGCTTCATTACTCCGTAAACTTTTTTCTTAACCAAAGCTTCTATTTCTTCCACAAATCCATCAATCTTAAGGGCAACAGAGCCACCTAATATTACGATATCCGGGTCAGCGAAACCATATATTAAAGCAATGAAGTTAGCAAGATAATTTTTTGCGTCCTTCATTATTCCTGCTGCCACTTCATTTCCTGACAATGCCAAATCATTAACTTCTCCGGCATGTTTAACTAAAAGTCCTGCCTTTTTGGCTCTTTCAGTAATGGCTGTTCCACTGCTAATTGCCTCAATTCCTCCCGGAAGAATGTTTCCGTGGCTTGGGCCGTCCTGAATCATAATACTATTTGCCACTTCATTGGCAAAACCATGGGCACCTAAATAAACCTCTTTGTTAATAACAAAGCCGGCGCCAAGTCCTGTAGATACAGTTAAATACTGCACAATATTACAATCCTTTCCCTCACCAACTACTGCTTCAGCCAATCCTGCCAAATTAGCATCGTTATCTAAGTAAACAGGCTTACCGATTTTCTCACTTAACACCTTTGAAATTTCAAGATTATGCCACTTACCATTAAGATTAGGCGGTGTCAAAACCTTTCCATTTATTAAATCAAGAGGTCCCGGACATGACATTCCAACACCTACAATATCCTTATCAAAGGATTTGATAATGTGACTTATTTCATTAAGTGTATTTTCCGGTTCCTTATTATCAGTAGAGAACTGCTCTCTACTGATAATATTTAACTCTTCATCTATTAGGGCAACTCTTGTATTGGTTCCTCCAATATCGATTGCTACCGCATACTTCATTTATTTCACCCATATTGTCACAAACTTACAGTGTGACAATTCCTTTACTGAAATTGTGTTATTTTCAACCTTGATAGCCTCTGTCTTTTCTTCTCTTAAGTTAGTATAATATGCCTCTTTTACATCAAAATTGAACTTAATTTTATCATCTAAATTCCTATGGTCTTTTCCATTGTAAAGACGAATAATATATCCATCATCTTCTTCTGCCTTTTTAATAGCTGATACCACAAGATTTCCTTCAGTTTCAAACAGGCTGTGAACAATATCATTCTTTCCTTCAATTTCTCTTTGTGAGAAAATAAGTCTGCCATTTAAGAACTCAGCATATGTGTACACTTCCATATTTGTATCGTACTGTTTTGCCAATGTATCAATATCAGCGTCGTTAATATCTCCTGCATAAGTTGTAAATCCAAAGTTAAATTCCATTTGCTTTAACAACTGAGCTGCCGGTGTTTCAATAATTCTCTCTCCACTGGCACGTCCCGGACGATATATAAGATTCTCCTTACCCATAAATCCATAGGTTCTAAACAATGTTAATCTTATTTTGCTGTCATCTAATACTTCGTACTCACGCACTCCCTGTGGAATAACTGCAACGCCTGTTTTTCCATCAGTAAGAGATATATATGACTGTGTAGGTTCAATGCTAATAGGTGGCTCCTGCCATGTAGACTGGTCATTTGCCCAGTTTGCAAGTTCCTGTATTCCTGTCTTCTTTTCAGACCTATTATTCATTGATTCCATATACAGTTTCATTTCTTTTTCGTAGTAATTAGGACGTTTAATAAGTCCAAACTGCTGGTCTGCATAGTTAAATGCAGAAACTATCTGGCTGTCAAATACTACACATAATCTGTGGGAAAGACCTTTGTTATCAACCTTAACATTGAAATCAATAACCTTTGAGCCTTTTCTTAAGGCAACTGTCATATCAACAGGCATTGTTACGCTGACTTTTCCCTCTGCTCTCTCTTCAAGATTTTCAGGAACAACCATGTCAAAATGAATAACTGCCTGACTGTAAACATCACTTCCGCTAATTTTTACAGAAGACTCTGATTCATTTGAAAATACTTCCAAATCTTTTCTTGGTGGTGAGTAGTTAAAGCTGTCTCCATCGTCACCATTTTCAACCAATATTCCCTGATTTTTGTATGTTACATTATTTTCCTTATCTACTATTGTAAGTGAGCCGTCCTTTTCCACTTCAATTGTGTAATATTCATTTTCAAGAACTGACTTCTCTTCCATTTCCTTATGGCTGTCTTTTTCTGTGTCAACACTGTACTGTACATATCCAAGAGCCGGCACATCATTAGCCTTAATTGCCATTGTAACTTCAAAAACATGGTCAGGAATGTAGAATTTTCTTGACGGGTCAATAGTAATAATCTGGGATAAAACATAATCCGTTAAATCTCTTGACTGAATAATTGTATAATCTACATTATTTCCCTTTTCATCAACAATTGCAAATTTTCCACCTGGAACATAAGTTTTAACAATAACTGTATCTTCACGTTTCTGTGGTAATGTATTGATTAATGTAAATGTCATATCTGCACTGTTTTTAACATTAGTTGCAATTAATCTTGAATGAAGTTCCACAAGATTTATGGCAATATCTCTTGCCTGCTTATACCTTACATAAACATCTTCGTTGGCTGTATCGGAAATACATGAACCAATTGAATCATGAGCTGAATTTTCAAATAACAGCTTCCAGATTTCTGCCACTGCCTCGTGAGGATATTCATTTCCTAAGTTATAAGAAATTGTAAGTAAAGGCTCCATTACATTTGTAACATAATTTTGAATCTGAGTGTTCATAACCTTAAGGTCTGAACGGGATGAGAAAATTGACTTGTGTATTCTCATATGCTTTGCAATAACTAACTCGCCCTGTACTTCCTCCAATTCCGGCTTTTCACTTTTAACATCCTTAATATAATCTTCAATACAGCTGATAACATACTCGTTCTCAGGATCTTTCTCGTTTCTTTCCTTTATAAGCTGTGGAAGATTGGTACGGATAGGTGCCTGATCAAATCCGTTAGGGAAATATATATGTCTTGTAGCACTACGTCCACCTGCTTTTTCAAGACACTCCTTCTCCCAAAATTCATCATTTTCCTTTGGATCTTCCGGAATCTTTCCACCAATATAATAACCGAAAGGAATCTGTGTTGTAAATACCACGCTGCCGTCATCACCTTTCCAGTTGAAATCAGTGTGTTCAACCATGTCATCACTAACACCACGCCAGAATAATGTATCTTCAATGCCAAATTCCCTGTAAATCTGCGGCATGTTTCCTGACTGTCCAAAAGAATCCGGCACATAACCTACATTCATGTATTTTCCAAAGCTTTCGCAACGCTTCATTCCGTAATACATATTTCTTACAATGCTTTCTCCTGAAATAACCAACTGGTCTGTCTGGGTATACCAAGGACCTATAACCAGTTTTCCCATTTTCACAAGCTTTGTAATGCGCTCTTTATCCTGTGGTCTCCACTTTATATAATCATCTAATAATGAGCCCTGGGCATCAACCATAAAATACTTAAATTCAGGGTCACTTTCTAATGTATCAAGAACATCTCCCAAATCCTTCATAAGATATACTTTTGATCTTGATGTGGTAAAATACCATTCTCTATCCCAATGTGAATGTGGTACTACATGTATCTTTCTTTTCATTTCAATTCCTTTCCTTATTTATTTTAAAGTAAATAATTTTAAAACAGGCAGGGGCAAAAACTTAGCCCCTGCCCATTAACTGAGTTATTAATTTGTTGTAATACTTATAAACTTATGAGTGACAAAATTTACTTTTGATACCACGTCATAATATATTATTTTTTACTATTTAACATCTTCAAAAGATATTTCAATTTCATCAATATCAATGTCTTCTGACTTTCCTTCGTCTCCTTCATTAAAGTCAACCACTAATGTTGCAAGTAAAGCGATGATTAATGATCCTACTAAAATACCTATAAGGTAAGCCCATCCATGTGTTACTGATACGAATCCGTAAATTCCACCAACAGGAGGGATGTCACCTTTTCCACCTAAAAGAGCAATTACAGCTGTACCAATAGCTGCACCAAACATGTTAATTGGAATTAAGAACTGAGGTTTTACAAGTGTGAAAGGAATAGCTCCTTCTGTAATTCCTACAAATCCCATTGCCCAGTTTGATTTACCTGTCTCTCTAAATTCTGCTGAGAATCTCTTCTTTCTGATTACTGTTGCAATAGCGTATGCAAGTGGTGGCATACAAATTGCTGCGTTGATAAATACGTTTGGCTGATAAATTCCTTCTGCCATTAATGCGTTTCCTGCCATCCATGCTGACTTGTTGATTGGGCCACCCATATCGCAGGCAATCATTGCTCCAAGGATTAATGCCATTACTAACTGTGAGCTCTGGTTCTGGCACATTGAACTAATCCAGTTTACAAGCCATGTGTTTATTGCTGCTAATGGTGTTGCCAATATAACACCCATAATTATTGCAACTAATCCTGTTGCTATTAAAGGACAAATAACCAGTGGCATTACAGAATTCATTGACTGTGGTAACTTAATGTGCTTCTTAGCCCATTTTACTGAATAACCTGCAATAAAAGCTGCAATTACAGCACCTAAGAATCCTGCGTAAGTATTTGATGCAACTGCACCACCGATTAAACCTGCACCAATTGCCGGCTTATCTGCAATACTGTAAGCAATAAATCCTGCTAATACTGTATTAACCATTCCAATACCTGTCCAACCTACATTTTCAATTAACTTCATTATATGCCAGATTCCTGTTCCATCTGCATATGGATCTAATGAAGTGATACCAAAACATAAAGCAATAAGCTTTGGTATTGCAACTACTAATGATGCTCCGATAATAAGTGGAAGCATGTAGCCGATACCTGTCATCAAATGACCTTTAGCGTCTTTAAAAAACTGTTTCATTTCTTAATCTCCTTTTTTATTTATTATTAATTTTTATTTGCTAACTGCTGCTACACATTTTTTAAGTACAGCTTCCGGTGCCTTGATACAAATGTTTATATCAACACGGATAACTTTCTTGCCGGCGAAACGTTCCATGCCAACGATTTTCTGGTCTGATGCAATGATTACCAAATCTGCTGCCTTTGCTTCTTCATCAGTAATTGTATTTACCTGACCCATGCTGCCCTGCTGTTCCATTTTTACGTCATATCCTAATGTCTGTCCTGCCTTCTCTAATGCCTTTGCTGCCATTGGTGTGTGTGCAAGTCCTGCCGGACATGCTGAAATTCCAACGATCTTCATCTTAATTATCCTCCTTCATGATTTTTAATATATATTCCTTTAACATTGACTTGTCTGTTGAAGACTTAACTGTGTCTTTAAATTCGTCTTCTAACAAACTTGTTGCCAATTTTGAAATCATTATTAAGTGTTCATTTCCTGCCTTCTCAGTAGGAACTATTAAGGCAAACACATATTTTACTTTTGTGTCGTCCATTGTTTCCCAATCTAATGGATTTTTGCATTTTACAAAAAATACTGCTGTTTCTTTTGCGTATTCTGACTTTGCATGAGGAATTGCAAATTCATTCTGAAGTCCTGTAGAATACTCAGCTTCTCTTTTTAAGAAATCACTCTTTAAGCCTTCCTTGTTGTCTGTAATTCCCATTTTCAATGCTTTTTCGCTTACAAAGTCAAGTAACTGTTCCTTGGATGCTACATCAACATCTAAAAAAATATATTCTTCTCTAATCATTCTTTTTTCCCTTCTTTATGTGCTTTTCTTTGTTACTATGGCTATATCATAATCCACCGGCTTTTCCATTTCAATTCATACGATTTCCAATTGAAAACGGAAATCATTACAATTAAAAATCCGGTATTTCCGTTTCAAAGTGGAAATAATGTGCAATTGTTGTATCACATTTCCGTTTCAAAACGGAAATTTTTGACTTTGCTCTTTTTAGTTAAATATTCTATACTATATCATATATAAATAAGGCGTGAATTAAATATCAGACATTATTACTTTTTAATAGGAGAGAGGATATATGTTTCAACACAAACGTTTAAACATGATGTTCAATCATATTAGGAAAAACGAATATACTCCTGTAAGCAGTCTCCAGTCATTGCTAAACATTACCGACCGAACTATCCGCAATGACATTTTGGAAATTAATGATACTTTGTCTGCTTGTGGAGCTTTGGTTAAACTTAAGAGAAATTACGGATATTATATAGAAATAACTGATGATGAAAAATATTCAGATTTTCTAAAAACCTTTGAACACAGTGATGATAAAAAAATGAATATTGATACTTCTGAGGAGCGTATTAAGTATATACTTAATGAATTGTTGTCCTCTGAGGATTATGTATCTATGGATGAGCTTTCAGAAACTGTATTTATTTCAAAAAATACTTTAAATAAATATATAAAGATTATTAAAAATATTGTTAATAAGTATGATTTGGAATACATTACAAAACCAAGCTCCGGTGTAAAAATCATTGGTTCCGAGAACAGAATCAGAAAATTATATGTGGAATATATACTGTCCGCTAACTTTAATGAATATGTCACTTCCTTTACCAAGGAAGAACGTTCTATTTTTAGTAACATTGATTTGGACTGGCTTAGAAAAATTACCATTGACCAGTTAAATAGTCATTTTGTAAAAACCAGTGATTATAATATGAAAAATATTATTATTCATCTTGCATTAATGACAACCCGTGTTCTTGGTAATCATTATATTAACCTGTATAATATAACACCGGATTCTTCTATTATGGGATTGATTAACGGATTATGCCGGGAAATCGAGGGAAAATACGATATTATTCTGTCTCAAAGTGAAAAGAATTATATGTATCTCCAGCTTATTGCCAATACTCATTTAGATATTACTTATATTGACGATGAGAAGCTTCGGGATTCCATTAATCAGATGCTTGAGGTTATTTATACTGATTTTAATTTTGACTTAAGAAATGACGAAATTTTGTGTGCGGATTTATTCAGGCATCTTAAGTCTATTTTTACCAGTAAACTTTATGATTTAAACAGTAATAATCCTTTGCTTGAAACCATAAAGACCAATTATCCTTTAGAATATGAGATTACACTTACTGCTATTGCCAAAACTTTTGTTTTTGAACCTTATGTTTTAAAGGAAGATGATGTAGGCTATGTTTCAGTTTATATTGGAGCTGCCATTGAGAGATGTTATTATAAATCCCAGAAAAAGAAAAATGTTATTCTTGTTTGTGGCAGCGGTCATGCAACTACACGAATGCTTGAAACAAGACTTAACATAGTTTTTCCGGACAAAATTAATATTGTAAAGTGTTTGTCCTATAATGAATATTCAAGCTACACTAAGGAAGATGTGGAAGATATTGATTTTGTTATTACAACTATTACTTTAGATAATAACCTTCTTCCGTCAGTTATGGTTGATTTCGCTTTAAACAATAAAGATGTGGAATCTATCAACAGACATTTGTCTAAGATGCTTCATAAACGTCTTCAGATGTTTGAGCACTTTTTTGATAAAGATTTGTTTATGCGGCTTAAAGGCAATACCACCAAGGAAGACGTTATAAGAACCATGTATCAGAAAACTTACGACAAAGGTATTGTAGACGAGCGTTTTATTGATTCCGTACTAAAACGTGAGGAAATTGGCAAAACAAATATGAATGACGTTTTTGCCCTTCCACACCCTATGGAATTATGTGCTACAGATACCAAGGTTGTGGTGGCTCTGTTAGACAATCCTATTAACTGGAACGAAAGCAACATGATTCAAATTGTGTTTATGCTGGTAATAAAACAGGGTGAGCAAACAGATTTTGAGCATTTATATGATATTTTTATTGAAATAATCAGTGATAGCAAGCTACAGCAAAAAATTATAAATTCTCAAACCTATGAGGAATTTATGGATGTGCTCTACGATGGCATAAGTATAGATTAAAGTTAAAAATACCCGGATATAGCGACTAAATAACTATATCAGGGTATTTTCTATAATTCTTCTGTTTTATAAGTTGTATATCCCTCGTAATAATAACTACAATCAATGCCTTTCACATGAAGCAGAACTGATACTTTAATTATAACATATCTTTTGGCAAATACCTGTATTTTATTAAACAAGATTAAAAATATTTATAAGGAATATTAAAGCCAGTCCGTAGTATGTTACCACTGCCACTAAATCATTTACGGTGGTAATCAAAGGGCCTGATGCAACTGCCGGGTCAATTTTAATTTTGTGAAAAATCATTGGTATTGCAGTTCCCACAATACTTGATATAACCATGGCAACTAAAAGGGATACTCCCACACATGCTGATATTAAAAATGCGCTGCCCCATGCATAATGCTTAAAAACATGAATGTATATACCTAAAAATGCCAGTGACATTATTCCTAAAATGGAGCCGTTAAGCAATCCCACTCTTACTTCCTTAACCAATAGCGTAAGTTTTTGCTTTCCTGTCAGCTGTTCATCCATTAACACCCTGATAGTTACTGCAAGTGACTGGGTTCCAACGTTTCCTGCCATATCGAGCACCAGAGACTGGAAGCATATAACTATCGGTAAAACTGCCACTACTGATTCAAACATTCCCACCACTGATGATACCGCCATACCTAAAAATAACAATATAATCAGCCATGGAAGCCTTTTTTTACTGCTTTCAATAACCGGCTCTTTCAAATCTTCTTCCGCTGTAAGACCACCTAACTTAGCGTAATCTTCTCCCATTTCATCATCAACTAATTCTACAATGTCATCTGAAGTAATTACACCTACTATTTCTCCGGTAATCTTAAGCACCGGTATTGAATCCTCTGAATACTCCACAATCTTGTCCATACACTCATCTATCAGGTCATGCTCAAGAAGATACGGATATGACTGGCTGATTATTTCAATTAATTTATCGTCCTTTCTTGCAAGAATCATATCTTTTAAATCAATTGCCCCAAAATATTTTTCATTATCATCAACAACATAAATTGTGGAAATATTGTCGTTGTCTCCTGCCTGTTTTAAAAGCTCCTTAGTTGCCTCCCCAATAGTTAAATGATTGTGAATGCATATATAATTAGTTGTAATGCGGCTTCCGATTTCATCCTCGCTATAGGACATAATCTTTTGCACATCTTCCTTTAGATTTTCATCAAGATGCTTTAAGATTTTTTCCCTTTTATTTTCATCAAGACTTTCTATTAAATCAACTGCATCATCGGAATCCATTAATGATATTACTTTTACTGCTTTTTCTAATGTTAATTCATTAAAATATTTTTCTATATCATCAATATAAGTGAAAATCTCTGCAACATGCTTTGCCCCTAAAATCCTATATATATGTTTTCTTTCATTTTCAGTAAGGCATGTTAAAGCCTCTGCAATATCATTGTAATGGTAGTTGTCAATTCTTTTTGCCAGTTCTTTTTCAGGCAATGTGCTTCTCATTAAAGCTACAAGCTCTTTAACATAGTTCTTTTTTTCAAATTTTCTTGTTTTCATTTATGCCTCCTTACTTTTGTGCATATAACCACTCATCTATATGATTTTATTTTTGCACACAAAAAATACACCACTTAAAGTGGAACCTACAGTTACATGTTGTGATGTATGCTATAATTCCCTGTGGTGTATAAAAAGACATATGAATAAAAAGTAACTAACCCAATTTCACAGACAGCCACTTCTTATTGTTCATTAATTTAATACCACAGCTACTATATAGCCTAATACTATCGCAACTATCCATGAAACTCACCTCCGTTAACTTTTTTTACTATTAGAGTTTAACACTCTGAATTTTCTTTTTCAACCTAACGTAATTTTGTTTTTTCACTATTTTATAAACTTTTGTTCCACTACATCAAACAGTCCTATATCCGTTATTTTTACTTCTGGTATAACCGGTAATGACATAAAACACAATGTCATGGTTGGTTCTACATTAGGATTTACCTTAAGCCTATCATAAGCAATATTATGAATTTTTGTTAATTTATCCCTAACCCACTCACCGCTTTTATCGCTCATTAATCCTGCTATTGGAAGAGGCATGGATTCTAAAACCTCTCCGCCATCTACCACAACAATGCCGCCTTCTAATTCTATTAACTTAGATACTGCAAATGCCATATCTTCATTATTAGTTCCTACTACAATTATGTTGTGGGAATCATGTGCCACTGTTACTGCAACGGCTCCTGTCTTTATTCCATAACCTTCTATAAG